>JACDDA010000004.1 GCA_013817245.1 Gammaproteobacteria bacterium | reverse complement strand
GCTATACGTTATGTTGAACGTAATCCCGTCCGCGCCAAACTATCACGTAAAGCAGAAAAATATCGTTGGTCGAGCGCAGCAGGCCATTGCAGATTAGTGGATGATCCTGTGATCACGCGCCAAGTAGGTTGGCAAAAACAGTTTAATGGAATAGGTGATTGGTCGGCATGGTTGGCGGAAGGCGACAATACAGAAGAAATGACACAATTAAGGCATCACGTGGACAAAGGATTGCCTTGTGGTTCTGAAACCTTTATTCGTAAACTGGAAAGACTGGCAGGACGTGCGCTAAGCTTTAAGCCACAAGGGCGACCTAAGCGAGTATCTGATAATGAATAACATGCGAAATAAAAGGGTAGCGTCCCCTTATTTATTTCATTAAACCTATTGGCTTATTTATTGCTGTGTTGTATGGCTCTTGCTCTAGGCCGGCGAGCAGTATGTCATTTTTTTGTTAAATATCTTTCAAAATTGCGTCAAGGAAAGACCAATTTGGCCGCTGTATTGAGCAGTTTGATATTTCTATAAACCAGCTAGAGGCATAACAATGAAAACCCAAGGATGGATATACGGCTTTTCTAAAGTCGTTTTAACTACGGTGCGTGCTTTTTTACCATCAATGATCGAGCTATCTCTTTCGAGACAAGCTAAAAAACACCAAAACTTTTGTTTTAAATTAGCAATTTCAGCTTCGTTGACGTTGCTGACGCTGCAAAGTTATGCCGATGTTTTGCCTACGGATGGTATTGTGACGACGGGCAGTGCGGTGATTAGTCAAACCGGCAATGATATGACGGTGACGCAATCAAGTAATCAAGCGGTTATTGATTGGCAGACATTTTCTATTGGTAGTAATAGCAGCGTTACATTTAATCAGCCTTCTACTAGTGCAGTGGCATTAAATCATGTATTGGGTAGTGATGTTTCAGTTATTCAAGGTGCGTTGAATGCCAATGGCCAGGTGTTTTTAATCAATCCTAATGGCGTATTGTTTACACCCAGTGCTCAGGTGAATGTGGGTGGCATTGTTGCTTCAGCGTTAAATATTAGCACTGATGATTTTTTATCTGGGCATTATCGTTTTAATGGCGGCAGTAGTAAGGCCGTTATTAACCAAGGTAATATTACTGCTGCGAATGGCGGCACCATTGCTTTAATTGCGGCAAAAATTAGTAATACCGGCAATTTAAATGCTACAGGCGGCAATGTATTGCTGGGCGCTGGCAGTAAAGTGACTTTAGATTTGAATGGAGCTGTTAAATTAATCGTTGAAAAAGCAGCAGTGCGCGCATTGATTGAACAAGGTGGTGCTATTCAAGCGGATGGTGGAACGGTGTTATTAACTGCTAAAGCAGCCGGTAATTTGGTTAGCACGGTTATCAATAATACTGGCGTTATAGAAGCTAAAACATTAGCTACTGGCGAAAAAGGTCAGATTTTATTATTAGGTGATTTTGATAATGATCGCGTCATAGTTAATGGTACTTTAGATGCAAGCGCTGTAAATGGTGATGGTGGTTTTATTGAAACAAGCGCTGCAAATGTGAGTGTTGCTAATACGGTGCATGTCACTGCGGCGGCAATGAATGGTAAATCGGGCACGTGGTTAATTGATCCGACTGATATTACGATCAGTGCGAGTAGTTGTACGGGTACTAATTGTATCGCAGCGAATACTATTGCTAGTACATTAAGTGGTGGTACTGATGTGAGTATTGCCACTGCCGGCACAGGCAGCGATGTAGGTAATATTACAATTAATGCACCAATAGCGTGGTCATCTAATATGCTCACACTAACAGCTCACAATAATATTAATATTAATGCGGATTTAACAGCAACAGGCACAGGGGCTTTAGCTTTAGAGTATGGACAAGGTAGTGCTGATGGTAGTGGTAGCACTTATACCATCGCCAATGGCACAAAGGTTTATATCCCATCAGCCAGTAATTTCACCTGGAAGAAAGGTTCTGCTGCCGCAATAACAAATTTAGTATTTAATAATAATTTATTGCGTTTTGGAGATGGAGCACAAGCTTCAATTGATACATTGGGTCAGTTAAAGCAACCATTCTATTATGAAGACAGCGTTGATCGTACTGGCTGGTTCAAATTAACCTATTCTAACTATCCATTAGATTTGGAAGTAGGTTTGGGTGGCGATGGCACTTCAAGCTGGAATCGCAATGGAGAGTTACATAATACGAATAATGATCTTGCCAGTAAAATATCAAATCAGGTTTTAGAAATATCAGGTTATAAAGAAGGTTTTGGATCTATTGTGTCCAGTGTTACCGTTGATTTTGATTCTGGTGATTCAGTAAAAATTAGTAACAAATATACTTTAGGTCAAACCGCGTCTTTCGTTAAAACTGACACTAGCATTACTAATGTGGGTTCAGCAACCGTATCTAATGTACGCTTATGGGTAGGCACGCGAGATGATTATATCGCGCAGAATGATAGTCCAACTAAATTCAAAGGGAATTTGACGGCTTCAGGTTTTACGCCGATTACAATAGAAGATACTCAAGCGAAAGCATTGTTGATTACGGAAAATGATGATGGTGTAACGGGTGCCGCCGTATTGTTTTATTCAACTTCTGCGGGCGCTGATTCTTCAATTGATGATTGCTGTGATTTTACTAATGCAACAGAGCTTGATCCTCGTACTTCCCCTATATCTATAGATCAAGACGATGGGTCTTACGCATTATTTATAAGAATGACAGATTTAGCGGTGGGCCAAAGCAATAGTATGACCTGGTATTATGCAGCAGGCCCTGTGGCTAATATTAATGACATTGTGAGTCAAGTGGCTGCATCTGCCGGTACCGTTCCCTATGTGCCAGCGCCTGCTGTGACATTACCTCCGAGCTCTATTCAGCGCGATGCTGCTATAGGACAAGTGCAGTCAATTGCTGGACATGTTTTTAACCCTTTACATACTGTTAACAATATTTTTAATCCAAGTGATTTTTCTGAAAACACTAATCAAGCATTCAGTGTTGGCGATTTAGCTGTTGTTGAAATTGATGCTAATGATGTTGGTAGTAGTGAAAATGATAATACTAGTGATGATAGCAGCAGTGAATTTTCGATTAATGATGAAAATGAGCGTGATAAAAATGGATTTATGCAGGTGTTTGTTGTTGATGGCGGCATAAAAATGCCAGCACAACAGTAACTTAATATTTTAATGGATGAATTTTTCAAGGAAGAGATAAAATGAAAACAAAAAATAGTCTGTATACGCTTTTTGCAATAAGTCTTTTTCCTGTCTCGGCGCTATCGCAAATAGCGCCTGATGCAGGTCAAACCGCACGCGAGTTGGAGCCTAAACCTACGTTGCCTGCAAAAAATATAAAAATTGAAATGGATACGTCCGCACAGAAAGAATCTTCTGCGGGTGGCGTGCAGGTGAATGTAAAGTCGATTGTTTTTAGTGGCAATACTTTATACAGCGAAACAAATCTCTTAGCTGTTTTGGGGGAGGTGGTTAACAAGAATTATGATCTAGCTGATATGCGTTTGCTAACAAACAAAATAACGGAATACTATCGTGCGCATGGCTATGCTTTTGCAAGAGCATATTTGCCCGTGCAGAATATGGCTGATGGAAAATTAGTGATTGCCATCATTGAAGGACATTTCGGTGAAGTACGTGTTAGCGGAGATGATAAATTGAGTAATAGCGCGCAGCGTTTTTTATCTGATCTTAAAACGGGTGATGTTATTGAAAGCAAGCCTTTAGAACGCGCTGTATTGATTCTAGATGATCAGCCTGGTAGCAAAATAGTACCTTTTATGCGACCTGGTCAGCAGGTTGGTACGGGAGATTTAAATGTTGATATCAAGCATGACAAACGCTCGGGTGGTTCTGTGAGTATTGATAATCATGGCAATCGATATACGGGTAGAAATCGGGTGAAATTGGATTTGTATTTAAACAGCACCGCATTGTTTGGTGATCAATTCACATTAAGTACCCTGTATACCAGTGAAGATATGTGGATGGGCGCGTTAGCGTATGGATTACCGGTAAATGGATCAGGTTTACGGGCATCGTTAGGATATTCAAATACTGACTATCAATTAGCCAAAGAATTTGAAAGTCTTGACGCATCGGGTTTTGTGCAGACAGTGAGTGCAGGTCTTAGTTATCCATTCATAAGATCGCAACGCGCAAATATTACTGGACTTGCTACATACCAGCATAAAAATTTAGAAGATGAATATGGCGCTACTAATTCAACTCAGGATAAATCCAGTGATGTGATGCCGTTAATAGTTCAGTTTGATGTGCGTGATCATTTTTTTAAAGGTGGCATTACTTATGGCGCGGTAAGTTGGACATACGGATCACTTGATTTAGATGACAATTTGCTTGCTGTCGATGAGCTTACAGCAAAAAGTGATGGTAGCTTCCAAAAAATTAATCTTGATGTTGCGCGTCTGCAAAGCGTGTGTGATTCTGTCAGCGTTTACACCCATGTGAGTGCGCAGTGGAGTCCAGATAATTTAGATTCTTCCGAAGGATTTGGTTTGGGAGGCGCTGATCAGGTGCGCGCATATCCATCAGGTGAAGCCTTTGGTGATAGTGGTTGGTTAGCACAAGTTGAATTACGTTATGCATTTCATTCGTTTACGCCTTATTTGTTTTATGACGCAGGTGATGTGAAAATTAATGCCGATCCATGGCTGAGCACTGATAATTATCGTGCTATTTCAGCAACTGGTCTAGGTCTACGTTATGATCAGAAAAAATGGTATGTGAATGGTGTTGCTGCATGGCGCGTCACTGGTGGAGTGCCTGAGTCTGATAGCACTGATACTAATCCTATGTTTTGGGTAAATGCTGGGTATAAATTTTAATACGGTGTTCATGAGTTACTTATAGCCGTTATGTCGTTTTATATAGTTGGCTCTCATGTTGAGAGCCAACGCATTTAATCTCCTGAATTTAACTTCCCCTTATTGCGCGCGGTTTAATGTTCGAGCAATGCTGACGACAGTGTGCTTTAACGTATGTTTAATCGCAGTGTGGCATTGATCGCATCGCGTTGGGGTTTGTTTACCCCGGCTTCATCTGCATAATCTGACCAGTGTTTAACGATGTTTGTGACGTCGTTGATAATAGTTTCCGCACGACCTTTTTTAAGGCTAGCGGTTTTTGCGCAGGTTTTAAAATCTTCAAACGTAAAACCATCGCGTTTACCATTGAGCGTCATTTGATGTTGTGATGTCCATAAGCCGTTGGGTTGGTAGGCGTAGGTGATATCAAAAGCGGGGGGATAATCGCCAAGTGCCTTGTTTGTCCCTTAGGTATATTTTGTCAGTTCATGCGTTTATGGTTGAGACGAAATCGTATAAGATCTGCTATGCTCAAATGACCTTAATCTTACTTAAGGAAATATAATGAATTACCAAGAACACATCGAAATCGTACCCGGTAAGCGTAACGGCAAGCCCTGCATTAAAGGCACTCGTATCAGTGTTTATTATTTTTATGGGCTCTGACCCCTAAAATTCAAATAAAAATTTATGAGCCTGCCTCTATGAGGCTGGAATCTAGTTGGAGCGGTTATTCAAATCACCCTGGGAGATCGTTGTGTACAAATTGTTTCCCATAATAATTAACAAAAAAACATTATTTTTAAACGGGTTGTTGATATTTTCATGTGCAGCACTAGGGGACGACTATAAAAAATATAATTTTCATGATGTCGCATTGTCGCCAGGATGGGCTGGAACAATACACATAAGTAAAAATAATCCGCAGTGGAATAAAGAGAAATATTTTTTAACTGTTTCACCAACAATTAAAAATGATAAAATTTATGTTCCTTATGATTTTTCTGATGCGTGGCATGAGTTAGATGCAATGCTCCCTCAGGAGTATGTCTCTGAGATATTAGGCAATATTTCTGAAGGGAGTGAGTGTAGTATTAAGGAGGAGAAATTAGAGTTTGTGCATGTGTACCTGACATTTTTTTTGGCTCATTATTGGTTGTCAATAGACGATTCTAGGTTATATAAGTTTTTTGATAATTTTTATAGTGCGCATGAAGACTCAGTAATAAGTGAGGAAAAAAATAAAAATATCTTATCGGCGATAACCTTATGTGCTTATTATAAGTACAAGCGTATGGATCAATATCCAGATTCATCTGAATTTATTAATCAATATAAGCAAGCAATTCGTTTCGAGAAAAAAAGAAAATAATGAGAATCAAGGGGGTGGGCAGACTGAACTTTCCCCGTTTTGGAACCAAGGGGGCAGAGTGAACTTACCCCGCTTTAACGAGCACTTCGAAAGCGTTTATATAGAACTTGTTTTGCTTTGACGAAAATCAAGGGGTCGAAATGAACTTACCCCGCTTTAACGAGCACTTCGAAAGAGGTTATATTAACCCACTTGAGGAGTGTTGCAATGCCGAAAAAATACCGTCAATTCAGTGCCGAATTCAAAGCGGAAGCGGTGCGTTTAGCCGAATCATCGGATAAAGCTGTCACGCAAATAGCGCGGGAATTAGATATTCGCGTGAATCAGATTTACAAATGGAAAAAAGAACTCACTGACAAAACAGTCCATGCCTTTCCTGGCAAAGGCAAACAAGCGCCTGACGCAGCAGAGCTCACGTTACTTAAGCGAGAAAATGAACGCTTAAAACAAGAAAATGAAATTTTAAAAAAAGCCGCCATTTACTTTGCCAAGGAACACAAGTGAAGTACGCATTTATCAAACAACACCATCACGCTTACCCTGTGCGTTTATTGTGTCGTACCTTGGATGTTTCTAATAGCGGCTATTACGAATGGTTGCACCGATTAGAAAGTCCTCGCAGTCAAGAAACGCGTAATCTCTTAGAAAAGATTGAGACGATTCATCATGCGAGCCACGAAACTTATGGTTATCCGCGCATTCATGCTGAATTGCGTCAGCACGGTTATTCGTATAGTCGTGAATCAAGGGGTCAGACTGAGCTTACCCCGCTTTAACGAGCATTTCCAAAATCAATTTTCTAATGATAAGCGCAATGTGCTATTGATTATATCCCGCTGTTGTTTATTAACTCCTACCTCATCTGCATAATCTGTCCAGTGTTTAACAACTTCAATAACTTCTTTGATAATACTTTCCGCACGACCTTTTTTTAGGCCTACTGTTTTTGCGCAGCTTTTAAAATCTTCAAACGTAAAACCATCGCGTTTACCATTGAGCATCATTTGATGTTGTGATGTCCATAAGCCGTTGGGTTGGTAGGCGTAGGTGATATCAAAAGCGGGGGATAATCGCCAAGTGCCTTGTTTGTCCATTAAGAAGGCGATGTTTTTAACGTGATCGTCTTGGTTGCGGGCTATGATGTTAAATGTCATGCGGCGAAATAATTGTTCGATGTCTTGCATGGGTAAGCGCAGTTGGCGCATGACCATAAAAGCTTGTTCGTAAGAGTATGCGCCTGCCATATTAAAATCGTAATGCGCTAGCGCGCACAATGATTGCATATGCAGTTTTGCGCCGTTGTCTAAACGATCAAAACGTTTGGTCATGAAGTGATGACGGTTATGTTCGGTTAATAAACGACATTCGTTCATGGTGATGCCGGCATCTAACGCCATTTTATAGTAGGCGTATTCAATCAAGCCATAGCCTTTTGGATCTTCGAGTTCTTTGTCTTTGTTGTTGCTGACGCCATCAAATTTTAATAGCCAGTGTTGAAAACCATTGCCAGCCTCAATTTGTCCGGAGCGCACTTCGTTAGTAGCAGGGTTCCATGCAATCACGGCTTTAGCGCGTGCACCGCCTGCGGAAGTGCCGACTTGAAAAATATGTTTTAACGCGGCGCTGCTATGTTGTTCATTTAATTCAGCATGCAAAGTATCACGTTGCGAAAGTATGTCGGATGCCAGTTGCACGAGTTGATCAACTTGCAATTGCTGTACGCTATTGGCAGTGGGGCCTGTTGCCGGTGCATATTCCAATGCGCCCATGCCGCGATCGCCGGTGTAACACAAACGTTCAATTGCATTAAAACTGTCTGCGCGTCGACCTTGGGTTGCGAGCCACGCATTAATTAATGCATTACCAAATTTGTCGGGCAGTGAGTCGGCTAATAAACCTGGCAGTCCATAAAAAGTATTGCGCGCTAATTCAGGAAAACGATACACGCGATTGGATAATGGCATTGTCAGTGGCGCAATTTGAATATCACTTTGTGCAAATGCGCGATCGTATTCAAAACTCGCAATGTCTGAGTCATCGTTCAGCGCAATCGCGCCGATGGTGCGTCCCCATAGTTTTACTTCAGCGACGGTGTTCATGAGGCATCATCCTGGTCATTCCAGTGCCATTCGGATTTGGCTTGATTAACTTTTTTGTGCGCACGTTTAGCAGTGGCTTTGCCTGTTTCCGCTTGGCGCGAAGCGGCTAATAATTCCATCGGTCGCGTTTCATGCGCGGGCAGCATGCTATTTAAAGCGGGTAATAAACCTAAGACGCGAAATAGGCGAATGAGCGTGAGCATTTGCGCAGATTCACCGGCTTCGATGCGCTCCAGTGTGCGCTTGGCGATGCCGGCTTGTTCAGCCAACTCTGCTTGAGTGAGCCCCATGCTTAAGCGTTGTTGAGCTAGGCGTTGGCCTATTTCCAGCAGGATGGATGGGTCATTTAACGTGTTTTCAATGTTCATGAGATATATCGTCATACTTGGCGAATTAATGTTTAAAATATAGTCTAATTCGTCATAAATTGCGATATAAACATTAAAAGTTTATAGATTTTAAAGGGGTTTTAAATGGATTTTGGAGCGGTTTAGAAGACGCTTGGGTGGCTGTGGTGATTCAATAAGAAGAGAGGAGTTTTCGCTGTGTTCTGTAGGGATTTTATCTCCTTTAAATTTTTAAGTTTCTTTTTCGAAAAATAATATCCGGCATGTGAGTAGACATTTCTATCTTGCGGATATGTTTTGTTGTGAGTGCGCGCATTGCGCCGATGTCTAGGATGCTTCAAGAAATTATGAAGCACCCTGAAAACATTTATGGCTTTTTTAATGCTCGCGCAATGTTTTGATATGAGCAATCACCGATAGAATTTCTGATTCTGTTAATTCTTTTCCCCACGGTGGCATTTGGGGTGAGCGGCCTACTGCTTCTCCGCCATTGGTAATAATATCTTTTAAGTTTTTGTCCGGTAACCCGCTTTGAGTAAGATTATAAGGCGGCGGACTTTTAATGATGCGTCGCATTTTGCCGTCACCTTCGCCGTATTGGCCATGACAAATTGAGCAACGCGCAGCAAAAATAATGCGTCCTTGTTTTTTGCTGACGGGTTGATTGGAATGATGATCTTGCAAGAGTGCCATTGCTTGTTCGTGATTGGTATGCAGCAGTTTCACAAATAACACAACAGATTCAATTTCTATCCACGAAAGCTCATCTGACCAGGGTGGAGATAAGGAATTCATCTCACCTTTAGCTCCACCATAAAGAATGCTCTTGCGAATATCGGATTCTTTTTTGCCGTATTTAGCAGTGAGCAAATTAGTAGAAGGGTAATCTTTAATCAGCAAGGTCATATGTCCTTCGCCCATACCGTTGTTACTGTGGCATAAGACGCAGCGTTCTTGGAATACGGTTGCGCCTATTGCAGTGGTAGGTGTTACTGAGGCTCTTTCATTTTTATCAGCCGCTTGTGCTAAGTTACAAGCTATCACTAATAAAATAGCGCTCAACGTTTTCTTAGCTAATATTTTTTTATTCATTATTTTTTAACCTCAATTTTCATGCGCATGCTAGGGTGAATGGCGCACTCGACTTCAATAATGCCTTCTTTATCGAAAATAACCTCGCGTGATTGACCTTTTGGGTACGAACCTAAATCAAAGGTTTTGTCTTCTGATAAGCTAAAAATGTTATGAAAGAAGGGGTCTTCATTAGAAAATTTCACGGTATCGCCGGCTTTTATTTGCAGCGTTTGCGTACTAAATTCTTTGTTTTTTTGTGCTACTTCATATTCCGCGGCGAACAAATGACAGGGGAAAATGAGCGCGCTTGCTAACAGTATGTTAATTACAGATTTGCGATTCATAATGTTCTCGATTTTAAATTTGAATGTTTCAATTTAAGGGTAGTGTAGGTAGGGTCAACGGTTCATGCGGCGTTGTTAATGCTTTCATAAATTCGACTAGCGACTGTTTTTCAGATTGAGTGAGCGTTAATGCTTTCATATTAGGCGAAAGATTATCGTGATGTATGCCGCCTTTGGCATAATGGTTAATCACATCGAGTAGTGTTTTAGCAGAGCCGTTATGAAAGTAAGGTGCTGTTAATTCAATGTCACGTAAGGTCGGCGTTTTGAAAGAACCTCTCATGCTCTTAACTGCTTTTTGCGCAAAGCGACCGAGGTCACCGTTGGTGCTAGATTCAAGGCCGATATTATGAAAGCCATCATCTACAAAATTACCGGGTTGGTGACAGACTACGCAATTACCTTTATTGGGGTCTAAAAATAATTTAAATCCTTTAATTTGTTGTGCTGTCATTGCTTGTGGGTCACCTTTTATCCAGCGATCAAAAGCAGAATTATTGCTGATGATAGTGCGCTCATAAGTCGCTATTGCTTTGGCGAGTGTTATCGCTGAAATGGCTTCATCTGGATACGCTTCAGCAAATGCTTTTTTGTAGCCGTTATTTTGTTTAAGCCAAATCACTATTGTGTCTAAATCTGCACGCATTTCATTGGCAGAGGTAAGAGGCCCTAGCGCTTGTTCTTCTAAATCTGGTTTGCGACCATCCCACATTTGTAAAAAATTGTAAGAGGTATTGATAATGGTGGGCGTTGCTCGCGGCAGGGTTTGGCTTTGAAAACCTTTACCCGTGGCTAAACCATCGGCCCATCCCAATAAAGGATTGTGACAACTGGCGCACGCCATGTTTTTATCACCACTTAGGCGCGGATCAAAAAATAGTTGTTTGCCTAACGAAATCCGCGCAGCGGTGGAGGCGTTAGCTTCTGGTTGAATAGGCAGGTCGGATAACAACCAGACGCGTAAACTTTCGTGCCCAGCGACTAATGTATACGGTTCCACGACGTCCACTGCCTGTGCCGTATTGATGGATAAGGCAGTCAGGCAAAGCATCCATGCTATTTTGTATTTCCCTAACATTTGTAAATCCAAGGTGGTTGACAGTTTGTACAGAGGGTTTCGGCAAAATCGCTCAAGACTTTAGATAATCTATTCAAGATACCGGCCGCCGAGTCGTTAATTGCTTACACAAGGCGGGTATCGACTTCATGACACTATTGCAATATGGGAAAGTAGCCAAAGATATTTTGATTATCGCGGCGGTGATTGCGGGCGGCACCTATGGCGGAATTAGATTCCAGTCGTTTGTTAATCAGGCTAAACAGGAACGCGCCACTATTCAGCTGGAAAATATGATTTCAACGTATACGCTGCGCATGCAAGATGCTTTTGCTATGAATGTTAAAGAAGTGAACGGTTTAGCTAATTACGTTAGTCACTATGCAGATACGGCAGAACCCGATAGATTTAAAAGTTATCTGCAAGATATATTGCAATTTGACGCGCATCTGAAACAAGTGGCTTATCTTCAGCAGAGTGAAGCCGGTTACATTGATATGGGTGATGCTTACTATTACACCCAAGACACGACTCAGAAACGTCTGGTAAAAGATGCTGAATTACAGACCAAGCTTTCTCAAGATGTATCATCAGCCGTCGCTTTATTAACAACGGAGAGTAGAAAAAAATCAACCTACTATTTAGCTGCTCCTATGAAAGTGACATCAGAAAATGCAGAAATGTACGGTGCTAACCATAATTATTTTGTAGCGGAATTTGGTTTCAGTGCGACCGTCGACGAAGTATTGCAATCGGTGGTGCCAGATTGGATGGATGTGGTGTTGTATGACAGCCCAAGCCCACGTCATTATCAGCAGCTACATTATTTTTCAGCAAAAAATAATAAAAAAATAATTGATCCTATCTCTCAAGATAATCCCCATGCGGTTTTTTTGCCAGGTAGTATTGATATTCAAGGCCATATGATATCTGTTTTATATTCACCTAATTCTTCGGATTTTTTCGAAGCAGGCACGGCTGAATCGTTCATGTCGTTTTTTCTAATCGCGGGTTCTTCTTATGCGTTGGCGATTTATTTAATTACATTAAAACGACGTGAAATAAAAATTAACCACTTGGTTGAAGAACGTACGCAGGAATTATCTGAGTCGCAGAAAAAAATACAAATGCTAATTAACTCGGTGGATGGACTGCTATGGGAAGCGCACCCGCATTCTAATATTTTTACCTATGTCAGCGGGCAAGCAGAAAAAATGTTTGGTTATCCTAGAGAACGGTGGCTAGAAGACAAAAAATTCTTTAAAAGTCTTATTCATCCAGATGATTACGTGACTGTGATTACAAAAAATGCGGAAGAAACGCAAGCATTGCGTAATTATGATTACGCTTGCAGAATGTTAACGGCCGCAGGCAAGGAAATATGGGTTCGTAATCGAGTCACCGTAGTCACCAAAGATAAGACGCCTTTGATATTGAGAGGGGTGATGTTTGATATTACCGAAGGTAAAATTTTTGCCGAAGAAAAAGAAAAAATGGCTAAGGAGTTGCAGCAATCACAAAAATTAGAATCTATAGGGCAATTAGCGGCTGGGATCGCGCATGAAATTAACACGCCCGCGCAGTTTGTGGGCGATAACATAGAGTTTCTAAAAAGTAGTTTTGATAATTACGACAAACTTATTATGGCATCGATAGAATTAACAAAAATAATTCAAAGTAAAGATCTGTTTATTGACGAGGTGGCTAGCGTCAATAATATTATAAAAGAAATAGATCTTGGTTATTTGCAAGAAGAGTTGCCGGTGGCATTGGCTCAATCTAAAGAGGGTGTGCAGCGCATTAGTAAAATAGTGAGCGCCATGAAAGCATTCTCACATCCAGGGTCTGGAGAAAAAGAGCTTTCCGATATTAATAAATCGATAGAAAATACTATTACCGTATCGAGAAGTGAATGGCGAGACGTTGCCGAAATTGTTACCCATTTAGATGAAAATTTGCCTATGGTTTCTTGTTATATCGGAGAAATTAATCAAACTGTGCTCAATATTATTGTTAACGCGGCGCATGCCATTGGCGATACCTTGTCAGGCAAAGATATTTCCGGGGAGATTACTATTAGCACGCAAAAGATAGGTGCTGATATCGAGATTAGAATCGCGGATAATGGCCCTGGCATGCCTGAAGCGATTATGAAAAAAATATTTGATCCGTTTTTTACAACTAAAGTAGTGGGTAAAGGAACGGGTCAAGGTTTGTCAATGGCGCGCAATTGTATTGTTAATAGGCATGGTGGTGATTTGAACGTTAAAAGTGAGATAGGGAAAGGCACAGAATTCATAATTCGATTGCCAATAACTGCTGAAGTCAAAAAGGTCTAACTATTCTTAGGTCGTTATCAATTGGCTTTTGTTCTAGCCAAAAGCACAAGATCATTTTTCAGTTTGCTTGAAATCACGCTTAGCTTGCGCGACACTGCGCACTATGTTTTGAACGCACGCTGAGAGTTGCAATATGCATCGTTTTATGGAAACCGCCATTTTAAATTATTGGATCACGCAAGTGGTGCTGATTCTGTTAGTCACTCTTGTGGTGAGTTTTGCAGGACGTTTGTTGCTGGATCGTTTGCAGCGTCAAGCCTTAACCTCGGTAAATATTTGGGATGATGCGTTGATTACGGCATTGCGTTTGCCATTGCGCGTGTTGATTTGGTTTTTGTCGATTTGGATTGTTGCGCAATTGATTATCGCTAATTTACATGTGGCTCTGTGGGATAACGCTGGCGATCATTGGCGGCAATTACGGACAGCGGTTGTGATTTTTTGTTTTATTTGGTTTGTGTTACGTTTTATTCGGCAGGTTGAACAGGGTTATATCCAACAAAGTGTCAGCGTGGATCTGACGACGATGCAAGCACTAGGCAAATTAGCGCGCATGATGGTCGTTATTATCGGGGTTTTGGTGATAGTACAAAATCTTGGTTTTAGTATCGCGGGGGTATTGGCGTTTGGTGGTGTAGGCGGTATTGCACTGGGTTTTGCTGCAAAAGATTTATTAGCCAATTTTTTTGGCGGCTTCATGATTTATTTAGATCGACCCTTTGCGGTGGGAGATTGGATACGTTCTACGGAGCGCGAAATCGAAGGCACGGTAGAAGAAATAGGCTGGCGTGTGACGCGCATTAGAACCTTAGATCGGCGCTTGTTGTATGTGCCGAACGCTATGTTTACGAGCATTACAGTAGAAAATGTTACGCGCATGAGTCATCGACGCATAGAGCAAATATTGGGTTTGCGTTATAAAGATATTGCAGTGATAGAAGTCATTGCAGAAAAAATTGAAGCTATGTTGAAAGCGCATGCCGATATTGATCAAGAGCAACCTTTAGCTGTCAATCTGACACAATTTTCCGCTTCGTCTTTAGATGTGGTGGTGTATTGCTTTACACCTGCAATCGCAATGAAAGATTTTTGGCGCGTGCGCCAAGACGTGTTGTTAAAAGTCGCGAATATTATAAAAGCAGGAAAAGCAGAAATTGCATTTTCTACGACAACGATGCATATGCCTGAAAATATTTCTTCTGCCAATAAAGACCAGCCAGAAAGTGAAATTAACAAGTAGGCGTGGTGTTTTTTTAACGATGAGCACCGCATATAGATTTTATATGCGGTTCATGCGCATCAACGAATATAAAAATTATTTCCCTGCATGTTTGCCAGCAGTCCAGCCACGAGGCCCTAAATGTTTGTTCGCCATGGCGAGTGGTTCTGCTTCTAAGTCTGTTGCCATCGTATCGTTCCAGCGATTTAAATAACCAAATAAAGCGATTGCACCCACTAGTTCAACAATTTCTGGTTCTGAAAAATGTTGCCTGAGTTCGTCAAAATGTTCTTTGGTAACGGCATTTGGCACTTGACCTGCATCACGCGCTAAACGCAATACCGCAACTTCGGCGGGTGGGAATTTATTATTAAATTCAAACTGCCAAATATCAGCGAGGTCTTCTGGTGATGCATCGAGTACTGCGCCAAAAATTACCATATGTGCTTGGCAATACACGCAACCCGATGCGCTAGATGACACTAGTGCGGCCATGCGCTTTAAACGAGTAGGTACCGTGCCGTTCATCATAATCGCATTGGCGAGTGCTAAATAACCATGCACGATATCAGGACGATGCGCCATGGTTTTTAAACTATTCGGTACGAAGCCAACCATGGCTTCCATTTTTTTAAACATCTCTTCGAACTGTGGTAATTGTTCGCGTGGAATCGGTGCGATATGAGCCATGCCTGTTCTCCTGTGTTTGTGTGCAGCCAATTTAGCAGAAGTCAATTCAAACATCTATCAGTCAAGGATAGACAAGTTATCGCGTTTCATTAATATATGGCCATCTAAAAAAAGAATTCATAGTTGTTATCTGATCACTAATTAATAAAACAAAAAAGGATAGGCATATGGCTTGTGTAGTCATAACGGGTGGTACTAAAGGCATAGGTAAAGCTTATGCCATGGAGTTTTTAAAACGTTCCTATGATGTAGTGATTACCGGGCGTGATACAGAATCTCTGCAAACGGTTGTTGAGGAATGTCAGGCTTTGCAATCAGGCCGCGTTTTAGCTTGTGTGTGCGATGTGAATAAGGAAGCGGATTATTTACGTTTATGGCATACAGCAACAGAGGCTTTTGGTGCTGTTGATATTTGGATTAATAACGCTGCGTTTGGTCATTCGCCGATTGCGATAGAACGTTTATCGTGGGCGCAGTTAGAAACGGTAATACAAATTAATTTAATGGGCAGTATGTTAGGTAGTAAAGTCGCTTATGAAGCGATGTTGAAACAAGGTCATGGGCATATTTATATTACATTAGGTGCTGGTGCAGATAAGCGTTTGCATCCACGGATGTTGGGTTATGCAACTTCAAAATGTGGTTTACAATATTTTGCTCGTTGTTTAGTACAAGAAGCGCTTAATACACCAGTTAAAATAAGCATGTTGCATCCTGGCGTCACCATTACCGAAGGTTTATTGCGTGAAACGCGGCAAGGACAAAAACAAATGTCGGCAGCGGAGTTTAAAGAATTTATCTCGATTATTAATTTGTTGGGTGAGCGCGTAGAAACTAATGTGCCATGGTTGGTGGATCAGATGATTAATAACCAAAAATCTGGCCGTGAAATCACCTGGATGACGCCGCGCCGATTTTTAATGCGCTTGATTAAAAGCTGGTTTGTGAAAAGAGATGTGTTGACAGAATTTGGTATTAGTTAGTTGTGGGCGTTAAATTTTTAATTGCCATAATTCTGGATCAGGTTCACTCTTGTCCCAGATATCATCAAAGGTTTTTAATAATTCGCGGCAGCGAATTGGCGCGTAGAAATTAGCGATGCCATCAAAACGGCTAGCGTCTTGGCGATGGATGTAGCCTTGTTGATCGGCAACTAAAAAGGCTTCGTTGTATTCGCTGTAGTCTTTGTGGATTTTTTTGACTGAAATAAAACTCGATAAGCGTTTTTGTAGATGCAATAAACGATGACCGCGTCGCATCGCTTTTACAGGATAGTGCGCGAGGATACGAATTTCGCTGCGACGACCGCGCAGCGCTAAAGATTTAACGGCTTCAATAAATGCTTGGGTATCGTAGATTTTTGGATCGAGTTCGCGTGTTAACAAAACTAAACTTTGCCGTGCTTGGGTAACTAAGGTGCTGGCTAATAAGGTGTTGTCACTGGCGGTGCCTAGCGTAAAGTTTTCATCGCTTTTGCCTAGCTCATAATTGATGAGCATTTCTGCGCTAAGATCGATGTCGAGTTTGTCGCTCATTATATTTTATTCGTTGATTAGATGGCGCGTGCCATATCAGCAGCGTTGCCGATGTAGGTTTGTGGACGTAATTCGCGCAAGGCTTGTTTCGCGTCATCGGGAATGGCGAGCGTGTTAATAAATTCCTGAATGGATGCAGCGTTCATGCTTTGGCCGCGCGTAAGGGTTTTTAATTTTTCATAAGCTTGTTCAACACCATAACGACGCATGACGGTTTGGATGGGTTCGGCTAAAATTTCCCACGCATTGTTTAAATCTTCTTGTAAACGCGCTTCATTAAGTTCGAGTTTTGTTAAACCTTTAGTAAATGAACTATAGGCAATTACGCTGTGGCCTAAGCCTACGCCTAAGTTGCGCAATACGGTTGAGTCGGTTAAATCGCGTTGCCAACGTGAGATGGGTAATTTTGCCGCCATGTGTTCAAACAAACTATTGGCAAGCCCGAGATTACCTTCTGCATTTTCAAAATCAATGGGATTTACTTTGTGCGGCATGGTGGATGAACCCACTTCACCTGCGATAACTTTTTGTTTGAAATAACCCAGTGAGATGTAACCCCAAATGTCACGACTGGTATCTATTAAAATAGTATTGGTGCGTGCGACTGCGTGAAATAATTCAGCGATGCAATCATGTGGTTCGATTTGAATGGTGTAAGGATTCCAATGCAAGCCTAAGGCTTCTACAAATTGTTTAGCGAAAGCAGGCCAATCGACATTGGGATAAGCGACTTGATGCGCGTTGAAGTTGCCCACTGCGCCGTTAATTTTGCCGCTGATTTCAATCGCTTGAATTTGTTTTACTTGACGTTGTAAACGATGCACTACATTGGCTAATTCTTTGCCCACTGTGGTGGGTGATGCGGTTTGGCCGTGAGTACGTGACAACATCGGCACATCGGCCCATTGATGCGCTAAGTTGCGTAAGTGTTGAATGATAGCGTTAAGTTCAGGGACTAAAACTTCGTCACGTGCGGTTTTTAACATAACACCGTACGATAAATTGTTAATATCTTCGGAAGTGCAGGCGAAGTGCACAAATTCGTTAATGGCATTGAGTTCTTTGTGCGCGGCGATGTTGTTTTTAATGTAGTACTCAATCGCTTTCACATCGTGATTGGTCGTGCGTTCAATGTTTTTGATCTCAGCTGCGCCGTCGAGATTAAAATTACTAAGCAGTTGTTCTAAATGTTGTTGTGCTGCGTTGGATAACGGCGGTACTTCGCGAATACCTTCGTGCGCGGCCAGTGCTTGCAGCCAACGGATTTCTACGAGTAAACGATGGCGCATGAGTCCGTATTCGCTAAATATAGGACGTAGCGTGTCGCATTTGCTAGCGTAGCGACCGTCGATAGGGGATAAAGCTGTTAAAGTTGTGAGATCCATGAGCACAAAACAGTTTGGAAAAGGAGCTGGCAGTATAACATGGGTGTTTGTTTGCATGAGCGCTGTTAGTGTTTCCCTTAAAAGTAGAGATCCATTATGACTAAGCAACGTATTGAAAAAGACAGCATGGGTGATGTGGTCGTCCCGGCCGATGCTTTATATGGTGCGCAAACGCAGCGCGCGCTGAATAATTTTGATATTAGCGATATCCGATTGCCGCGTGCATTTATTCGGGCATTGGGTTTGATTAAGCAAGCGTGTGCTTTAAGTCATCAAGCCGCGGGGCGTTTAAATAGTGCGATGGCGACGGCGATCGCGCATGCGGCGCAAGCGGTAGCCGCCGGTGACTATGACGAGCAATTTCCCATTAGTGTGTTTCAAACCGGTTCCGGCACCAGTACTAATATGAATGCGAATGAAGTGATTGCGACCTTGGCGAGCCGCGCCTTGGGTGCAGCGGTGCATCCTAATGATCACGTGAATATGAGCCAAAGCTCTAACGATGTCATTCCCAGCGCTATTCATGTGGCAGCGGCCTTACAGATTCAGGAGCAATTGCTGCCCGCATTAGCGCATTTGACCGAAACTATTGAACGGCGGGCTGAGGAATTAAAATCGGTGGTGAAAACCGGCCGCACGCATTTAATGGATGCGTTGCCGATTACCTTGGGTCAAGAGTTGGGCGCATGGGCGGGGCAAATCCGTAGTAATAGTCAGCGCCTTGAAGAAGGTCTAGCAAGGCTGCGGATTTTGCCGCAAGGCGGCACGGCGGTGGGAACGGGGGTGAACGCGAGCGCGGCTTTTGGCGCGGAGGTCGCTGCGCAATTAAGTCATTTAACCGGCCAGGCCTTTGTTGCGAGTAGCCATCCTTTTGAACAAATGAGTGCACAAGATACCGCGGTAGAAATGAGTGGGCATTTGAATACCTTGGCGGTTAGCCTGATGAAAATCGCCAACGATTTACGCTGGATGAACAGTGGGCCATTAGCTGGTTTAGGTGAAATTAGCTTGCCGGCCTTGCAGCCGGGCAGCAGCATTATGCCCGGCAAGGTGAACCCGGTGATTCCCGAAGTCGTTGCGATGGCGGCGGCGCAAGTGATGGGGCAGCATGTGACCCTGACGATTGCGGGGCAGTCCGGTAATTTTCAGCTGAATGTGATGTTGCCGCTGATCGCGCATAATTTGTTAAACAGTATTGATTTGTTAAGTCGTGCCGCTCGCAGCTTGACCGATAAAGCGATTGCGGGCTTCACTATTAATACCGAACGTTTGCAGCAGACGCTGGCACAAAATCCGATATTGGTAACCGCACTTAACGATGAGATCGGCTATGAGCGTGCTGCGCAAATTGCCAAGCGCGCTTATCAAGAAGGCCGTCCCATTTTCGATGTGGCCTTAGAAATGGTCGATACGTTAGATGCGGAGCAGTTGCGCCGTTTGTTAGATCCCATTGGCCTGGCGCGTGGTGCTCG
This sequence comes from Gammaproteobacteria bacterium, assembly GCA_013817245.1. Taxonomy (NCBI): domain Bacteria; kingdom Pseudomonadati; phylum Pseudomonadota; class Gammaproteobacteria; species Gammaproteobacteria bacterium. Next base: position 264,662 of record JACDDA010000004.1, on the reverse strand, counting down.
GTCCCTGTAGTGACTGGAGCGCCCCTCTATTAATATAGTATGTGTGGCCGACCGCTGTAGGGGCAGTAATTATCCTAAGCCTAGGTTATAATGCGCGCCTCTTTTTCGGCGGTGGTTGTGTTGTTGGTCTTTTACACATACCGCCTCCGCAAGTACACGCTTTAATCAACATTAACGAAAGGGTTGCTGAATGAGTAACAGTTTCAACGCACGCCAAACGCTGGAAGTAAACGGCAAAAAATATCAAATCTATTCATTAGCGGGTTTAGGCGACAAGGTCGCTAAATTACCGTTCTCATTAAAAATTCTGCTAGAAAATTTGCTGCGTTTTGAAGACGGCGTGAATACGACTAAGCATGACGTTGATGGTTTGATTAATTGGGATCCGAAAGCAGTACCCGATAAAGAAATTGCTTTCACACCGGCGCGAGTGGTGATGCAAGATTTTACCGGCGTACCCGCAGTGGTTGATTTAGGCGCGATGCGCGATGCGATGAAATTGTTAGGCGGTGATCCAGAAGAAATTAATCCTTTATCACCTGCTGAGTTAGTTATCGATCATTCGGTGCAAGTTGACCATTATGGTAGCAGCGATGCATTAGATTTAAATTCAGTTATTGAATATCAACGTAACACCGAACGTTATTCGTTTTTGCGTTGGGGTCAAAAAGCATTTGAAAACTTCCGTGTGGTTCCGCCTAACACCGGTATTGTGCATCAAGTTAATTTAGAAAATTTAGCGCGCGTTATTTTTGGCGAATTAAAAGACGGCGTATTACAAGCGTATCCTGATACGGTTGTAGGTACGGATTCACATACGACCATGATTAATGGTGTGGGTGTATTAGGCTGGGGCGTAGGCGGCATTGAAGCGGAAGCGGCAATGTTAGGTCAACCGATTACCATGTTGATTCCTGAAGTAGTCGGTTTCAAATTAATCGGTCGTTTACCGGAAGGCGCAACTGCAACGGATTTAGTTTTAACCGTTACTCAAATTTTACGTAAACACGGCGTCGTGGGTAAGTTCGTAGAATTTTATGGTGATGGTTTGGCGTACTTGCCGTTAGCCGATCGTGCAACGATTGCGAATATGGCGCCCGAATATGGCGCAACCTGCGGTATCTTTCCTATCGATGAAGAAACATTAAACTATTTACGTTTATCAAATCGCTCGGAAGAAAATATTGCGATTGTTGAAGCGTATGCAAAACATCAAGGTTTATGGCGTATTGCAGGTCAAGAAGCTACTTACAGCGAAACGTTATCGCTTGATATGAATACCGTAGTACCTAGCTTAGCGGGTCCAAAACGTCCGCAAGATCGCATTCGTTTAGATGAAGCGGGCACCGCAATTAAAACGGCGTTGATTGGTATGCAAGCCGAACGCAAACAAGGTGTTGATAAAGCTAGCGTAACGTATAAAGGCGAAACCTTTGAATTAAAAGATGGCGCGGTTGTTATCGCGGCGATCACCAGTTGTACTAATACGTCTAATCCTAGCGTTATTATGGCAGCGGGTTTATTAGCGAAAAATGCCGTTGAAAAAGGTTTAGTCGTTAAAAGTTGGGTAAAAACATCTTTAGGGCCGGGCTCTTTAGTGGTATCGGATTATTTAGAAAAAGCCGGTTTATTAACTTACTTAAATAAATTAGGTTTTAATATTGTGGGTTATGGTTGCACCACGTGCATTGGTAACTCAGGTCCTTTGCCTGATGAAATCGGTAAAGCGATTCAAGATAATAAATTGATCGTAACCTCTGTGTTATCGGGTAACCGCAATTTTGAAGGTCGTATTCATCAAGATATTAAAATGAACTTCTTAGCATCACCGCCGTTAGTGGTGGCGTATGCGATTGCCGGTCGTGCTGATATAGATCCTTATAAAGATCCGTTAGGCCAAGATAAAAATGGTAAAGATGTTTACTTGCGCGATATTTGGCCGAGCACTGCGGACATTAGCGCCTTAGTGAACAAAACGATTACGCGTGAAATGTTTGCGAAAAATTATCAAGACGTATTCAAAGGCGATAAGCGTTGGCAAAAAATTGAAACGCCAGAAGGTGCGCAATATCGTTGGGATAATAATTCCACTTATATTAAAAAAGCGCCTTATTTTGATGGCATGACCATGACGCCGCCCGGCATTAAACAAGTTAATGGTGCGCGCTGTTTGGCAAAACTGGGTGACTCTGTGACCACCGATCATATTTCACCTGCGGGTTCGATTAAAGCAGATTCACCTGCCGGTAAATATTTGATGGCGAATGGTGTGGCTAAAGTTGATTTCAATTCTTATGGCTCACGTCGGGGTAATCATGAAGTGATGGTGCGTGGTACGTTTGCGAATGTGCGTTTGCGCAATCAAATGGCGCCTGGTACTGAAGGTGGCATTACCTCGTATCAACCCGCTGGCGAAGTGATGAGTATTTATGATGCGTCGGTTAAATACGCAGAACAAAATATTCCATTAGTCGTATTGGCTGGTAAAGAATATGGCACAGGTTCTTCGCGTGATTGGGCTGCTAAAGGTTCGTTATTGTTAGGCATTCGCGCGGTTATCGTTGAAAGCTTTGAACGTATTCATCGTTCCAATTTGGTGGGTATGGGTATTTTGCCTTTGCAGTTTAAAGCGGGCGATACACATGAAAGCTTAAAATTGAGTGGCGAAGAAACTTTTGACTTCCAAGGTTTGTTACAAGGCGCTAAAGAATTAACTGTTGTTGCGACCGCTAAAGATGGTAGTAAAAAAACCTTCAAAGTGGATGTGCGTATCGATACTCCAAAAGAGTGGGAGTACTACATCAATGGTGGTATTTTGCAGTACGTGTTACGTCAAATCATTAACGCTAAACAAAAAGCTGCTTAAGATTTAAGTGATGTTATTTAAAAAGCCCGCCTTAATCGGCGGGCTTTTTTTGCGCAGTTTAATAAAGCTATGATGATTGTTTAATATACAGCGCTTTTAATGAATGATAATTCACGATTTGTTTTGATATAGACAAGTGGTTAAAAATCAAAGACCAGCAACAAAACTTTCGCTTAGATTAGATTGCAGCTGTGCCTTTAGGTTTATAGAATCATCGACGAACTAAGGATCTTTGCGCTGACGGATTTGCGCATCATGGAAGTAATGCCTGAGGATGTAGGTGACTATTCACCCCAAAGTGTTGTACAGGCTAGTGATGACAAATAGTAAAAATAACAAGAACGAGTCCGCTCAGTTGCCGTGTGATTGTTTTCTGCAATCACTATCTCTGATATTTATTCCGTTCTGTATCCGATTATTTCTGCAAGCACGGAGGATGTTGGCGTGAGTCAAGCATCAATCAGTAATTTTTTCTCTGAATTTAAAAAATACCGCATTATTATTTTGTCTGTATTTGCTTTTCTGGTGATTGATATCGTCGTAATGGTGATCAATGTACAGCATGCAAAAGAACGCTCACAGTTAGCGCAGAGTGTTAGTTTAGGTGGTCGACAAGGTATGTTGACTGAGCATATGAAACAAATTCTGCAACAGATGCAAGTTGCATTAGCGAGCGGGGGGGATCCTAACGTAGGTTTAGATGGTTTGAAATTAACCCACGATGTATTTGAAGGTTCTTTAATGGCTTTCAAAAAAGGTGGTCAAACCATGGGCTCAGATTTAAAACCAGTCTATGTGCCTAAAATTGAAAATCCAAAAGGTCAGGCATTGTTAGGTCAGATGGAGCAGATGTGGCAGCCTTTAAAACACGACATTGAAGCGATTTTGGCGGCTGACGTCCCGACTCTGGAATTAGTGGATCCTGCCTTAGCAAAAGTACGCGAACTATCACCTGCCTTTGGTGGTATGGGGGCGGGTTTGGGTAATATGTTAACGCAGCGTACTGAAATGAAAACCATGCAAATGCGTAACACGCAAATGATTGGTTTGGTATTGGCAGCGTTAAACTTTTTGTTTATCAATATTTATGTCATTCGCAATTTACGTAAAGCCGATCGAGAAGTTCGTGATTATGCCGATCGAGTTCAAGATTATGCGAATGAAGTAGTGAATGCTAAAAAAGAAGCCGATCAGATTTTAGAAACAGTAGGCGATGGTTTATTTGTAATTAGCGCCGAAGGTGAAATTGGCGCTCAACATTCTGCTTCCTTAAATAAAATCCTCATGACCGACCGAATCGCAGGGCGTAATTTTAAGCGCATGATTCGGCCTTATCTCGATGATAAAACCTTTGGCATGTTAGAAGATTATATTGCCTTAATGTTTAAAGCGTCTTTAAAAGAAAAAATGGTTAAATCACATAATCCGTTGGACTGTGTCGAGTTTCATTTTGAAACACCGAATAAAGATTTTGTAACAAAATATTTAGCATTTAGTTTTAGTCGCATTGTTGAACACGGTGAAATTAAAGGTTTGTTAGTATCGGTTTCTGATGCAACGTCTAAAGTTCAGCTTGAAAAACAATTAATTGCATCACAAGAAAAAACCCGCAAGCAAATGGATATGTTGTTTGGTTTGATTCATGTGGGCCCGCAGATGTTAAAAGAATTTATTGATTCTGCGCAGATACATATTGTGACCATCAATGGTTTGTTGAAAAAAGCGGAACAAAGTCGCGATTATAAAGCCACCGTTGAACCTATTTTCCGTGAAATGCACACTTTAAAAGGCAATGCCAGCGTTCTGGAATTGGCTTTGTATGTTGAAATGGCGCATCGATTTGAAGACGAGTTAAGTAGATTGCGCGAAAAAGACGTGGTTGCCGGTGAAGATTTTATTGGCGTAACGCTACGTCTTGATGAATTAGGTCAGTCATTAAATGATTCAATAGAGTTGTTAGAGCAGCTTAGTCGTTTACAAGATGCATTTGGTAATACGACATCTAAACCTTCCGATAAAATATTCGTTGAATCGATTGCCCGTATGGCAAATAAATTTGCCGAAGAAGTGGGTGTTAAAGCGCGTATTGCATTTGAAGGCGCGCAATTTGACAGCATCAAACCGCAGCATTATCAAACCGTTTCAGATGTGTTGACGCAGTTAGTTCGCAATGCGATTGCACACGGTATTGAAAAACCAACTGAACGATTATCTCGCAATAAACCAGAAATCGGTACGGTGCATGTTTATACGGAATTAGGCGAGCATGGCATTGAATTTAGAGTGCGTGATGATGGTCGTGGTTTAGATTTAGAAAAAATTCGGAATCGTGCGCGTGAGTTAGGCAAACATCCGCAGAATGAAATAGAACGTATGAGCAGCGCGGAATTGGCCTCATTGATTTTTACCTCTGGTTTTACAACGTCGGGCGAAGCTACCGAAGCAGCCGGTCGTGGTGTGGGCATGGGTATTGTGCGCGAGCGAGTGCGCGCCTTGGGCGGCCGCATGCAAATGCGTTTTGTCAAAGGCAAAGGCTGTGAATTTAAAATTAGTTTGCCGCATTAATTTGATGATGAGGATATTGTTGTGAAAATTTTGATCGTAGATGACTCGTTGGTGATGCGTAATAAGATTCAGCGATCTATTGCGCAAGCGGGCGTGGAAGTGGTTGGGCATGCGGCGAATGGTCAGCAAGCCATTGATATGTTTGTGTTGCATAAACCTAATCTGGTGACGATGGATATTACGATGCCAGAAATGGATGGCTTGGAATGCGTTGAATCCATTTTAAGAATTTCACCTGCAGCAAAAATCTTAGTTATTTCTGCACTGGCCGATAAAGCGACTGCTTTAGAAGCATTGAAGCGCGGCGCTTCAGGATTTTTATGTAAGCCTTTTAATGATCAGGAGCTTGCCGAAGCCCTGGAAGAATTGCTGGGGTAGTCATGGTCAAAGAAGATGAAGTAAGAGTGTTTATTGATGGCTGCGTTAATTATTTCAGGCACGTAGGTGTTGAAGTGCCGGAAGTATCCGCGCCTTATTTATTAGATGGTGATCCGGATATATTTGATTACACCGGCATTATTGGCATTAGTGGTGCGCGTAAAGGCAATGTTTACTTCACTGCTGAAGCCGGTATTTTGAAATCTATCTTGCAAAGTGTGGGTGAAGAAAGTACCGATCCGCATGTGATGAGCGATATGGTGGGTGAAGTAACGAATACTATTTCCGGCAACGTACGCAAAGTATATGGTCAAAATTTTGTAATTTCAGTGCCGGCTGTTATTACAAGTAATGAAGGGGTTGTGCGTGTGCCCGCAAAAGCATCTGCTTTTGTTGTGCCTTTGAGCTGGAGTAATGCTGGCCGTGCATCGTTGATTATTGTTCTTCAATAATCGTGAGTAATGAGCAGTCTATGATTAATGAACAAGAGCTTTCGGTTTTTGTAGAATCCGCGTTAGAGTTTTTTTATAAAAACACTGGCATAGCGGCATCTATGGATGAACCACGAATAGAGTTAATTGATCCGCCTATTCGTGATGTAGTGGGTTTGATTGAAATTTCAGGCGTTGCTAAAGGTTTTGTGTATACCACTGCAAAACGGGAAGACATTACTCATTTGCTGAATGCAATGGGTGAAAAAGAAGTCGATGGTTTTATGATTCAAGATATTGTCGGTGAGTTGGCAAGCATTATTTCTAGTAATGCTCGTCACAAATTCGGCGATAAATTTAAAGTGTCAGTTCCCAAGATTTTGGTTCCGGGTGGAAGAAAGGTTATGGAAACATCATTAACTGTATTGGTGTTACCAATTCGGTGGCGTAGCGCGGTATTTGAAGTAGTGATTGGCGTGGAGTTAGATCATCAGGAGATGTCGCATGAACAACATATTGAGTAGTGATTTCGATATTATCGAAATGGATGATTGGCAAGACGAAGTAGTGGAATTAGACATTGAATTTGGTGCATTTTCCGCCGCTGATAATAATCGTTTCTTTTCTAAACCCAATAACAATAGCGTTATAAGCTCGCCGCAATCTAGCGAATCAGAAGAGCTAACACGTTTGGTCATCCAAAAAGTGTCGGCGCGGGTATTTCGTTTAGTACGTGGCGCTAAAGAAAAAGTTAAAGATTTAATGTTAGAGCAAGAAGCGTGGAGCATCTTGTGGAATGTGAATGGTAAAAATACAGCTACTCAAATTGCAGAGATTTTAAAAGCGCCGCTGCTTGAAGTTGTTTATCAAATTGAATCTTTACGTTTGTTGGGTTTGGTGTGCCCGGTTGATTCTATTTCTCTGCCTACGTTTATTAAAACAAAAGGCAAAAAAGCGGATAACGTTCCGTCTGTTAATGCGGCAGTTGAACCATCTTCTAGCAAATCAACACCCGCAATTCCTAAACCCGTTTTAGTAAAACCAATAATCGAAGATAAAAACGACACGCCGAAACCTGCCGTCAGTGCGCCTGTTGCTATTGCGGATTCACGACCATTAGATGAGCGAACCGTAGAAGTAGAAATTTTGTCGGGAAATGCCCCTCGGGGTTTTCAATTGCAGGAGTTAATTCGTGCAGTTTATGCGCGTAAAGGCAGCGGGCATGATGCCAAGATGTCGGTTTATTTGATGATGGCCTCTATCAATCGTGAGTTATTGTTGCAAGAAGGGCTGACTTCATTCCGTTATTTTGATGAAGATATTTATATACAAAATCCCTTATTAGTCAAAGAGCTGCTGCATCAAGCGAGTCGCGTAGTGGGATATGATATTCGCCATGACTTAAAACAAGATGTTGGTATTTATACTGCCGCACGCGAATAAGCCCCCATTGCTTTGGTTTAAAGACCATGACGCTCATCTTGGACATGTAGTAATAGATTCTTAAAAAGCCCTCAACAAATAGCGCAACTTGCCGCTATGCAGCATATGCCAACGATCTGTACTGAGGATGGTTGGGCATTTTTTTGACCTTGGGTAAGGAGACCCTGGTGACGCTGCAAAATCCATTCACATTTTCTAAATCAAAATGGTTCGCAATTTTGAGTCGTTATCGCCTTATTATTTCAGCGATTGCGGCTTTTGTAGTGATCGATATTGCGGTCATGATTATCAATATGCAGCTCTCTATAGAGCGCAGTCAGTTAGCTCAAGTCGCCAATTTAGCGAATCGCCAAAGTGTATTGGTTGATAATTTAAGCCGTTTAGTAGGGCAACTCCATGCTTTAAGCGAGCGTAATGGTAATACGTCTCCAGTGATTCAAGAATTGCAAATGGTACAAGGTATTTTTTCTGATACGCAAACGGCCATGCTGCAAGGAGGTTGGACCCCAGGGATGAATTTACAGCCTATTAAATTGCAGCCGCTGGATAATAAAACGAAGCTGTTGATTCAACCGATGGCGCAGAGCTGGCCACCCTTAGCATTGTTGCTGGAAGAAGTCTATTTCGTTAATGGTAAAGATGTTGCGGTGGTTGCTAAAGCGCATAAACAGTTAAGTTTAGCTGCACCACAATTTATGATGGCTGGCCAATCACTCGCTAATTCGCTAGATAAACAAGCTGAAGCAAAAACCACTGCCATGAAGAATACGCAGTTGACGGGTTTAGTGTTAGCTGTTTTAAATTTCTTTTTTATTAATTTTCGCGTTATTCGGAATATGCAAAAATCGGAAGACGAAGTGCGCGATTATGCGGCAAAGGTTGAAACCTATGCTTTTGAAGTCATACGCGCCAAGCGAGAGTCTGATGAAATTTTAGGTTATGTCAATGATGGGCTTTTTGTAATGGATGAAAAAGGAATTGTGGGTACTCAGCATTCAGCATCTTTGAAAAAAATATTAATGGAAGAAGATATTGCAGGTCGACGGTTCATTGATATTATGCGGCCGCAACTTGATCAAAAAACGTTTAATATGTTGTCCGATTATGTGGATTTAATGTTTAAACGTTCCGTTAAGGAAAAAATGCTGACCAGTCATAACCCCGTCGAACAAATAGAAATGACCAAAGAGGTGGGTGGCGTTAGCCATAAGAAATATCTAGATTTTAAATTTTCGCGTGTTTATGAAGGTAAGAGCATTAAATCTTTGTTAGTGACAGTCAGTGATGTGACTATAAAGATAGCATTAGAAGAAAAGTTAGAAGCGTCTTCTGAAAAATCTAAACGCCAAATGGAATTAATGTTCGGTTTGATCCATGTTGGGCCTTCTATGTTAAAGCAATTCGTCGACGCCACCAGCAATCAGCTGTCTGAAATCAATGCATTACTGAAAAGCTCCGAGAATTTATCTGAAAAAAAATCAATTATTGATCCAATTTTTAGAATTGTTCACACCATTAAAGGCAATGCCGCCTTATTAGATTTGGGTTTGTTCGTTGAACAAGCCCATATGTTTGAAGAAGCGTTGTTATGTCTCAATCAAAAATCCGAATCTATTAGTGGCGAAGACTTTATCAATATCGCCATTCAGTTAGATGAGCTCGCCAATGTATTGCGCGATACAATGGAATTGCTGGGAAAACTAATACAATTACAAACAGAATTTGGCGGAGCTGCCGAAAATAAACACGCGATTGTTCGTGCTATGCAAAAAATGACTCTGCGTATGTGTGAAAAAACCGGTAAGCAAATTGAGTTGATCGGTGGTGAATTTGATATTGACCAATTTCCTGAAAAATACCGCGCGATAGCAGCCGACATTACGGTGCAATTGTTGCGTAATGCGGTTGCGCATGGCATTGAGCTGCCCCATGAAAGACGAGCTTTTGCAAAATCAGAAATTGGTCGAATAAAACTCAAAACCACGATGAGTCATGATGGCTATGAGTTGTGTGTGCAAGATGATGGCAAAGGTATTAATTTAGACAGCATTAGACAAAAAGCGAATGAACTCGGTTTGTTGGAGAGCAGTGATAAAGCGACTGACTCAAAATGGTTAAATGTAATATTTGAATCCGGTTTTTCAACGGCAGATTCCGTGGATGTAGCATCAGGTCGTGGCGTCGGCATGGATATTATTAAACAACGAGTAGCGGAAGTGGGCGGTTCTATTGTTTTACGACATGCACCAGGGAAGGGTTGCCAATTCAACATAAAATTTCCTCTCGATGATCTGGCGAAGGTTGCTTAAATGAAAATGATGGTGGTGGATGATTCTTTAGTGATGCGCAACAAAATTCAGCGCGGCATGAGTTCGCGCGGTGTTGAGATTGTAGCTTCTGCCTCAAATGGCGCTGAAGCAGTTCGTGCATTTACGCGCTTACGTCCTGAAATGGTGACATTGGATATCACTATGCCTGAAATGGATGGCTTAGAGTGTTTACGCCAATTATTAGAAATTGAGCCTGAGGTACGCGTGTTAGTTATTTCTGCATTAGCAGATAAAGCGACAGCGATAGAGTCAATTAAACGTGGCGCTGCGGGATTTTTATGCAAACCCTTTAATGACGATGAATTATATGAAGCGCTACAAGAATTATCTGAAATAGAATGTTAAAAGAAGATGAATTTTGTGTTGTTAATTCGCCAGGCGCTATTGCGCTTGTAGTGCCTTTAGATTGTCGCAGACAAAAAGGCTTTGATAATTTTTTTGCGGTAATGAGTTTTTTTTATGATAAATGAACAAGAGTTGTCAGTGTTTGCAAATGCTTCTCTAGAATTTTTTGCGAAAAATACCGGCATTCTGGCTAATATTGATGAGCCTCAAATCGAATTAGGTGATCCACCACTGAAACATGTGGCGGGTTTAATTGAGATATCGGGTGTAGCCCATGGTTATGTGTATGCCACTAGTACTCGCGATGATATAACTAAATTATTAAAAGCGATGGGCGAAACCGATATTGATAGTTTTATGATCCAAGATATTATGGGTGAATTAGCCAGCACTATTTCCAGCAATGCCAGACAAAGTTTTGGTGAGCGTTTCAAAGTTTCAGTACCAAAAATTATTGCTTGTAACGGCCGGCACTTTATTAAAGAAAGATTTACATCGTTGATCTTACCGGTTAAATGGCAAGGAACGACAGTCGATATTGTTATTGGTATTAATGCTAATTAATTTTTAAAAGGGATTTTAGTATGCGTGACTCTGTCATTGTGATTGAGCAGGTTGATGATCTTGAGTTTGATGATGTGATTTTACAAGATGTAGCGGAAAAGTCTTTTTCTGTTCCTGAAAATATAAAAAAATCAAAAAATCTTAATCAGTCTCCCGTGTTTACGCTGGAAGGCATTTTAGATATGCGTTTTAGATTGCTGCGAGAAGCGCGAGAACGTGTAAAGCAGCTTATGCTTGAAACAGTGGCTTGGAATATTCTTTGGCAAATTAATGGTAAGCGTAGCGTGGCAGATATTAGCGAAACGCTCTCGTTAAACGCTGATCTAGTCGTTTATCACATCGAGTCTTTGCGTTTAATGGGAGTCATTTGTCCAGTGGGTGCGGTGTCTTTACCGAATTTTATAAAAGAAAAAACAGGCAAAAATTTCAATAATCAAGCGCGTCGAAGTGTTGATGCCAATGTTGAGGCCAGTATTAATGTTAGTGGCGAACATGTAGAAAAAAATGTAAATGTAGATCAGCAGGCTGATCGTACAGGAAATTCAAATTTTAATATTGTGGCGCAAGCTATAGAAAAAACCTTGGATATAACGACTAATAAAATTGCGCAATTTCAATTGCGTGAATTGATTAATTTGGTTCATTCGCGTAAAGGCGGAGGACAGGATGCCAAAATGGCAATTTATTTAATGATGGCGTCGGTGGATCGAGATTTGTTATTAAACGATGGCGTGAGTTCGTTTAAATATTTTGATGAAGATATTTATTTAAAAAATCCTATTTTGATTCGGCAGTTGTTAGATTACGCCAGTAAATCGATAGGCTATGATATAAGACACGACTTGCGTCAAGATTTAACGCCGTTTGGTTTGGCGCGAGATGCGGGACTGCATTAAAACTGAAGTTCTAAATACATTATGAAGCAGATATTATTCGGCAGGCTTCAGAGATAAGCCCGTAGTATCTATTTTAGGTTCTGGTGTAGTAGTGGGTGTGGTTAAATAACCATCATTATTGGTTAAGCTTAATTTCGATAAATCGGGTGCTTCGTAAATAATTTCTGCAGCATTTTCAACCAGCACTTCGCCGGCATTGCTCATGCTTAAATGCGACAAATCGTCAGGTATTCTTAAGTTCACCATCGTTTGATGTGGGTCGCTAAGCGCAACTCCTTCCATATCAGGGGTGTTTTTTTTAGTGTCGGCTCGTGGTGCAGCAGTAGCGACAATATTATTTGCGGGTGTAGCAGAGGGTGTTTCTGTATTTTGTGCAGGGACTAGTTTGCAGTCAGCGCCAGCTTTGCTTAAGGCGGCTTTAAATTTTTCAGCGGTTGCACCATCCGCATTTTTTTTGATGACGACGGGTTTTCCGGAAAATAAATTCTCTACTTGTGCATCATTCATTTTAAATAATGCAGCTAATTTAGGCTTCACGTTTGCTGGGCTGTGACCCTCGAGAAGCTTGCCTTGAAATACAATGTGAAATCTATCTTCCTGCATAGTTTAATGCGCTTGTGTAGTGTCAATAAAAGTTGCTAATGTTTCTATGTACTGTTTTCGATATAGCACAAAGGCGAGACGGTTGCCACCGCTTTGGCGCCATAATACGGCAGATCGTAATGCCGCTAGCAATAAACAACGTATTAAATGGGTGTTTTCAGGTTTTGATAAATAGGCGCGTTCGCCATTTACTAATACACGCGGCCCTAGCGGACTGATCCATTTTTGATAACTGTCTGCAAGCGCCGCAATAATATCAGGATGAGTTGCTTCTGTAGTCGTTAAACGATTTTTTATAGTTTCTAGATCTTTGCGTAAACCTTCCCACGTTGTGTTGGAACTGAGCAACCGTTTGGATAAAACTTGCAGCACATTAATGTAAGGTAATATTTCTAGTGTTTCAGTTGCTGTTTGTTCTTGATCTAATTGTTGATGTAATAATTTAAAACCAGATTTTAACGGCCAGTGGCCACCATATATATCATCAAATTTTTCCGCGTCTAAAGCAAAAATACTGTCGACAGCCGTGGTTAAAATAGGCGCACGCACTTTGCCGGAATAAGCAACACGACGGACTTCATCGCAGGCTTGGTAAAGGCCAGCCAGTGCGAGTACTTGATGTTGGTATTTTTTATCGTTCATAGATTCGGTTCAATGTTCGGCGGTATCAATAACACCGCCGCCTAAGCAATAATCGCCATCATACAACACTAATGATTGTCCTGGGGAAACCGCGCGTTGCGCGTCGGCAAAATGCACGGTGACGTGGGTATCGTCATGTACAGTAACGTGGCAAGCTTGGTCATTTTGACGATAACGAATTTTCGCTTGTGCAGAAAATTCCGTACTGGTTAATGGTTGTACCCAATGACATTGGCTTGCTGTTAAGCGCTGTTTAAATAAGGCGGGATGTTCATTGCCGGGCACTACATACAGTGTGTTGCTGGTTACATCTTTATCGGCCACATACCATGCAGTGTCATCATTTGCGCGGACGCCGCCTATGCCTAAACCTTGGCGTTGCCCTTGAGTGTAATACATGGCGCCCATGTGTTCGCCGATGAGGGTGCCGTCTAATGTTTTAATCGGACCTTTTTGTGCGGGTAGATATTGCGCTAAGAAATCCCGAAAACGGCGTTCACCAATAAAACAAATACCCGTGCTATCTTTTTTTGCATGATTATCAAATCCAGCTTTGACGGCACGTTGCCGAACATCCGTTTTTTTCATCTCGCCTAAGGGAAACAGTGAATAAGATAATTCATGTTCACCTAAACGGTGCAGAAAATAACTTTGATCTTTATCAGTGTCTAAACCTTTTAATAATTGATGCCGACCGTCAGATGTTTTTAGAATACGGGCGTAATGTCCAGTAGCAATTTTATCGGCGCCAAGGCGCAGTGCGTAATTTAAAAAAGCATCGAATTTAATTTCTTTATTGCACATGATATCGGGATTGGGCGTGCGGCCTGCGCTGTATTCTGCAAGAAAATATTTGAACACACGATCCCAATATTGACGTGAGAAATTAATTTTATGCAAAGGAATGTCTAGCTCTTGGCAAACTTGTTCAGCGTCTTCCATATCTTGTTGCGCGCTACAATATGCAACATCGTCGCTTTCTTCCCAATTTTTCATGAACAAGCCTTCGACACGATAGCCTTGTTCGATTAATAAGGCGGCAGTAACCGCAGAGTCTACGCCACCCGACATACCGACCATGATAAAGGGCGTGTGCATTTAAGCCATATCACGCAAAACGCTAAGCGGATAAGAGATTCCACTTTTATATTCACGAATGCTTTGCAAAATCATAGGGCTGCGTAATTGTGCATGACGTGCCTGAATTTCATCTTCGGTGAGCCACAACGGCCCGATAATACCGTGATCGAGCCTAGCATTCAGTCGTTGTTGCAAAGCGCGCGCAATAAAAGTGAAGCGAAAAAAAGTTTCTTGTTTATCCGGATGTACCCAGCGGTAAATGCCTAACAGTGACATTAATTCAATATCCCAACCCGTTTCTTCTAAGGTTTCACGGATTGCCGCTTGCAAAGGATTTTCGCCTTCCTCTACATGTCCTGCGGGTTGATTGAGCATGGGTTCATCATTCACGTATTCTTCCACCACTAAATAGCGGCCATCTTGTTCAATGACGCACGCAACGGTGACGTGGGGTTTCCAGATAGTGTCTTCACTCATGAGGTATCTCATTAGAAATTTCTTGGGTGTTGGCTTCGTTAATTTTGCGCAGGATATCCGGATCCATGGTTTCCAAAAAACGTCGAGCTTGTGCTGAAACAAATTTGCCGCGTCGCAACACGACACCATAAGAACGTTTTGGAAAATATTGATGTAATGGAATGACGGCTAATTTTTCTTGTCCAGTTAAACAAATATCCGTAACAATGGAAATTCCCATGCCGAGCTCAACGTATTTTTTTATTACTTCCCAACCGCCCGCTTCAAGTGCTACTTGATAAGGCACGTTGTGTTGTTGAAAAACTAGTTTGACCATGCGCCAGGTGCTTAAATGACGAGGCGGTAAAATGAGGCCATACGGACTAATGTCTTGTAAGGTGATATTGGTTTGGTTCGCCAAAGGATGATCGAGGGGTGTGATCAATACGGGATCATAAGAAACAATAGGGAAGTAACTCATATCATCAACACGTTCGATCATCGAGCCCACGGCAAAATCGGCTTCATCACGTCGCAATAAGGCCATGCCATTACGGCCTGTGACGTTGCGTAAGCGCAGTTCAATGTTGGGATATTGCCGATTAAATTCTTCGACAAAGGGCGGCAGAATGTAGAGGATAGTGGCCTCACCGGCGGCGATGTCCAGTGTGCCAGTTTCTACATCGCCTAAACGCGCAGCAAAAGCTTCGGCTAAACGATCCATACCTTCTACTAAAGGCACTGCCATTTCAAAAAGGATTTTGCCGGCAGGGGTGATATTGATTCTCGGGCCGCGCCGCTCAAAGAGAATTACTTTAAGTTCTTCTTCTAAGCCTTTGATTTGTAATGATATTGACGGCTGGGACAAATCCAATCTTTCGCCGGCTTTGGAAATGCTGCCGCTTTGGGCTGCATGTACAAAGGCGCGTAATTGCTTGAGTCGATTTTGACTTAAGCTCATGGAATTATCCCCGTGTAGTGCTCCAAACCAAGCTCGCGGCACTATAGCATTAGGAAAATTGAATGTCAGTGCAGCGATGATTAACTAAGTTAATGATTAATTGGGTTGATTTAAGCGGTGGTGGCAGTACGCATGTGCGAGCAGTGCACGTATAATAGTAAGGTAACCTCTCATTTCCTCTGTAGATATTTTGCCCTTGTAAGGAGCTAGTAAACGCATGGCGTACGACAAAATCAAAGTCCCCACTGATGGCGACAAAATTAAAGTAAACAGCGATTTTTCTTTGGATGTTCCTGATCGTCCGATTATTCCGTACATCGAAGGTGACGGTACCGGTGTCGACATCACTCCGCCCATGAAAAAAGTCGTGGATGCTGCTGTGAAGAAAGCCTATGGCGGCAAAAAATCGATTGCTTGGATGGAAGTGTATGCAGGTGAAAAATCAGTCGCGACTTATGGTGGTGAAACCTGGTTGCCTGAAGAAACCTTAAAAGCTTTTAAAGAATTTGTAGTGGGTATCAAAGGTCCGTTAACCACACCGGTGGGTGGTGGCATTCGTTCTTTGAACGTAGCACTGCGTCAAGAATTGGATTTATACGTTTGTTTGCGTCCAATACGTTGGTTTAAAGGTGTGCCGAGCCCGGTACGTGAACCGCATAAAACTGACATGGTCATTTTCCGTGAAAATTCGGAAGACATTTATGCAGGCATTGAATGGAAAGCGGACTCTGCTGAAGCCAAAAAAGTGATTGCCTTCTTGCAAAAAGAAATGGGCGTGAAAAAAATCCGTTTCCCGGATAACTGCGGGATTGGTATTAAGCCAGTGTCTGAGGAAGGCACTACGCGTTTGGTTACTAAAGCACTGCAATACGTTGTTGATAATGATTTGCCGTCACTGACGATCGTGCACAAAGGCAATATCATGAAATTTACCGAAGGTGCTTTTAAAGACTGGGGTTACAAAGTTGCGGTTGAAAAATTTGGCGCACAATTATTAGACGGCGGTCCGTGGATGTCCTTTAAGAATCCTAAAAGCGGTAAAACTATTGTGGTAAAAGATGCAATTGCCGATGCGTTCTTGCAACAAATTTTGTTACGTCCAGAAGAATATTCCGTGATCGCAACCTTGAATTTGAATGGAGACTACATTTCGGATGCATTAGCTGCGCAAGTAGGCGGTATTGGTATTGCACCTGGTGCAAATTCCAGTGACAGCATTGCGATTTTTGAAGCAACCCATGGCACGGCACCTAAGTATGCGGGTCAAGACAAAGTGAATCCTGGTTCATTGATTCTTTCTGCTGAAATGATGTTGCGTCATTTGGGTTGGAAAGAAGCCGCTGATCTGATTATCAAAGGTGTTGATGGCGCGATTCAAGCTAAAACCGTCACGTATGACTTTGCTCGTTTGATGGAAGGTGCTAAAGAAGTTAGCTGCTCACAATTTGGTGACGCTATCATCAAGCACATGGACTAACTCGATTTTTTGCTAGGGCAACCTGGTATTTAAACTATGAGTCAGAAAACACGTCGGCGACAAGAGGCTGAGCACATTGCAGAGGCGGACAAACCGGAACTCCGGCGTCCGCCGCTGTATAAAGTGATGCTGTTGAATGATGACTATACTCCCATGGAGTTTGTGGTCGAAATCCTCGAAGTGTTTTTCGCGTTTGGTCGGGAAAAAGCTACGCAGATCATGTTGCAAGTCCACACGCAAGGCAAAGGCGTTTGCGGTGTCTATACTCGTGATATTGCGGAAACCAAAGTGGTACAAGTTAATGATTACGCACGCCAGCATGAACACCCGCTCTTGTGTGTAATGGAGGAAAGTGCTTAACTGATTACTCTAACGTTTGCGATAGCAACATTTCATAAGGTGCTTGGTGTATGTTAAGCAAAGATTTGGAAACCTCTTTGAATCGCGCATTTAAAGTTGCTCGTGAACGTCGTCATGAATTCATGACAGTTGAACATCTTCTATTAGTGCTGCTGGAAAATACCGTGGTGCTAGACATCATGCGAGCTTGCAGCATTGAAACTGATCAGCTGCGCCAAGAATTATCGATTTATATCGAACAAAATACTCCTTTGTTACACGAAAACGATCATCGTGAAACTCAGCCCACCTTAGGTTTTCAACGTGTTTTACAACGCGCTGTATTTCATGTGCAATCTTCCGGTAAAAAAGAAGTGAGTGGTGCCAATGTATTGGTAGCGATTTTTGGTGAACAAGAATCACATGCGGTTTATTTATTAAGTAAATATGACTTAACGCGCTTAGATGTAGTGAATTATATTTCTCATGGTTTGCCTGACATTAGTCAGAACGAGGATGAAGATGCCTCTGCTGAAGCCAGCGAAGACACGCCTACCGGTGACAAACCCGCTAAAAAACCGTTAGATGCTTTTGCTAGTAATTTAAACGAACTTGCTGCGCAAGGTAAAATTGATCCTCTGATTGGACGTGACGCAGAAATCGAGCGCACGGTACAAATTTTGTGTCGTCGTCGTAAAAATAATCCTTTATTAGTAGGCGAGGCCGGTGTCGGTAAAACCGCGATTGCAGAAGGATTAGCAAAACGAATCGTCGACGGCGAAGTGCCCGATATTTTATTAGACGCAATAGTTTACTCGTTAGATTTAGGCGCATTAGTCGCCGGCACTAAATACCGTGGTGATTTTGAAAAGCGTTTAAAAGCCGTGATTGCGCAAATTAAGCGTGAAGAAAATGCGATTCTTTTTATTGATGAAATTCATACCATCATCGGCGCCGGTTCTGCATCGGGTGGTGTCATGGATGCTTCTAATTTAATTAAACCCGGCTTAGCATCAGGTGAGTTGCGTTGTATCGGTTCAACGACTTATCAAGAATATCGAGGCATCTTTGAAAAAGATCGCGCGTTGTCGCGGCGCTTCCAGAAAATTGATGTCGTCGAGCCGAGTGTTGGCGAAACCATTGAAATTCTTAAAGGCTTAAAAACCCGCTTCGAAGAATTTCATGATGTGCGTTATACCAATGCAGCCTTGCAAGCAGCGGCTGAATTATCCGCACGTTATATCAATGATCGTTTTTTGCCCGACAAAGCGATTGATGTTATTGATGAAGCAGGTTCAGCGCGACGTATTCAACGTGGTAATAATAAACGCAAAGTAATTAATGTCAGTGATGTTGAAGCCGTTGTAGCAAAAATGGCGCGTATTCCGCCGCGCAATGTTACCGCTTCTGATATGGAAGTTTTGCGTAAGCTTGAAGATAATTTAAGCATGGTGATTTTTGGCCAAAAACCCGCCATCGAAACCTTAGTCACTGCAATTAAAATGGCGCGTTCTGGTTTGCGCGATGGCGATAAACCGGTAGGTTCATTTTTGTTTGCAGGTCCTACTGGTGTAGGTAAAACGGAAGTAACTAAACAATTAGCAAAGCAACTGGGCGTTGAGCTTATTCGTTTTGATATGTCGGAATATATGGAAGCGCATACTGTGTCACGTTTGATTGGTGCGCCACCGGGTTATGTGGGTTTTGATCAAGGTGGTTTATTAACGGAAGCCATCGTTAAACATCCGCACAGTGTATTGTTGTTAGATGAAATTGAAAAAGCGCATCCGGATGTTTTTAATTTATTATTGCAAGTGATGGACCATGGTGCACTGACTGATAACAATGGCCGCAAATCTGATTTTCGTAATGTCATTTTAGTCATGACGACTAATGAAGGCGCGCAACAAATGAGTCGACGTACGATGGGTTTTGTTGAGCAAAGTCATGCGACTGATGGCATGCAAGCGCTGAATAAATTATTTACGCCTGAATTCCGTAATCGTCTTGATGCGATTGTGCAATTTCAACCCTTGGATGAACGTACCATTGCGAATGTGGTTGATAAATTCATTATTGAATTAGAGCATCAGCTGGAAGCGAAACATGTGAACGTGCACATCGATGAAGCGGCGCGTGCGTGGTTAGCAGTGCGTGGTTTTGATCCTATGATGGGTGCAAGACCAATGTCGCGCGTGATTCAAGATCACATTAAGAAACCACTTGCTGATGAATTGTTATTCGGTCAATTAAGCAAAGGCGGGAAGTTGCGCATAACCGTTAAAAACGACAAGTTAGATATTGCCGTTGAAACTAAAAAGACCGAAGAAGTCGTTCACTAAAACGAAATTCAATCATTCACAATCCATCATTGGATCGTGAATTGCAGAAGGTAAGCAGTTAATAGTGATAGATATTATTTAGTGCGGAACGTAATTCGACCTTTAGTCAAATCATAAGGCGTCATTTCAACTACCACTTTATCGCCCCGTAAGATACGGATGTAATGTTTGCGCATTTTGCCAGAAATATGCGCCGTTACGATGTGGCCATTTTCGAGTTCTACGCGGAACATGGTGTTAGGCAAGTTATCGATAACTGTACCTGGCATTTCTATAACATCGTCTTTCTTGGACATAGATTCCTGCATGTGTGTTGAAAGGCGCCCATTATCAACAATTTGCGCCTAACCGCAACAATAATTCCTGCATTAAGGCCCTAATTAGCCGCTAAATGTTTTGTCAAGACTACTCAGTGTCATAAAGACTGCCTATGATGAGTAGAGAATCTATTTGCTGGACAGAACATGTTGCTGACACACCCACACCACTCACGGACAGATGTCGCTGAAAAGCGCAGTTTTGCGCATCTGATGTGGTTGTATGAGCAAAACTATATCCGCTTGCGGCATTTACTGCCGGATCTGGCGGGCATGCCAATGGTGAGTCGCTCAGTGCGCACAGGCTGTTTAGATTTGCATCTGACGATTATTGAACGTACGCCTTATACGACTATTTTGCGCTTGACCTATCGCTTCCATACGGCCGCAGGCGTGTTGGTGCAACCGGATTTAAAAATTCGTATTTATCATGATGCGCAAGTAGCAGAAGTAGTGACGGGGTTTATACGCAAAAAAATTATTTGTGGTGAAAAGGATGTATCAATACAACCATTGACGCTGGCTAGCACGCCAATGAATTTACCGGAGAAGTGGCAAGTCAATCGGTTTTTATATAAGTGGTTGGGTTACTGTTTGCAACAAGGCCATTGTTTTCGCGCTTATTCTGTTGCTTAACGCAGCCGTAATTTGCGCACACTTTTTTGTAAGCACTGTCCTGCTTGTTTAGCTTGCGCAGCATTCGCATTTTCTACATAAGTCCATTCAATATAAAATTCAACTAAAGGTTTTACTTGTTGCGCATGTGCTGCATGTTCGCGTTCTAAGCGCATTAAAAATACACTGGGGCATTCGCTGCGTTGTTTCTCATAGCCGGCTTTTGCAAGTTTTGCTAATAGTGCAGCAAAGGCGCGAGCGAGAGGTGTTTGCGTTGTGGCTTTACGTAAATGCAAACCAACGACAATAAGTAAGATCAACATCGTGCAAATAATACTAATAACGCCTAACTGCAGGCTATCAATGTTCATCATGCCTAAGGCTTTAAAGAATTGTTGCTGTAATTCTGGGCCGTAGCCTAACACCCAATAATTCCAATAGTTTTTACCGCTATCCAGTAATAAGCTGGCTTTACGTAACCAGTTCATTTCTAACATAGCGTTATAACGTGGATTGGTATCGCGTGATAACGCTGCATCGAGATTAAGTTGGATTCGATCGGGTGAAACTGCTGCGGTGGGATCCACGCGTATCCAGCCGCGATCATCTAACCATACTTCTGCCCAGGCATGTGCATCTGCTTGTTTTATTAAAAAATAATTTCCGAGTGGATTAAATTCCCCGCCTTGATAACCCGTTACTACGCGTGCCGGAATGCCAGCGGCGCGCATAATAAAAACAAAACTACTCGCAAAGTGTTCGCAAAAACCGGCTTGAGTGGTAAATAAAAATTCATCAATACTGTCGTTGCCTAATAAGGGTGGCGTTAGCGTATAAAAAAATTGCGCGTGAAATTTTTCTAACGCCGCTGCGACAATATCTTTCGCTTGGGGATGCAGCGCACGCAAACGTTGTGCGTAGGCGCGTGTTTGTGGATTGCCTGTAGCGGGTAGTGCGAGCGCTCGATCGGCGTCGCGTTGAGTGAGCTGTGTATTGATTTTGTAATCAAGATAAGATTCTGCGGTGTATTGTTTGACGGAGACAATAGGTTGCAAGCTAATAAGTTGATAGTCATCATTTAAGCGAGTTTTATCTAAATGAGTGCTACGTATAATGGGTTGTAGATTCGGCATGTCTAACAAAAACAACCAGCGTCTATCATGCGGTTCCAATGTTAGCGTGTAACGCACTGCGTGAGCTGCATGATCTAAAGGATCGGGACGATAAGGCGAAAGTTCGCCAATGCGCCAAGCACGACCATCAAAATCCCATAACACGGGGCCGCGCCAATAGAGTTGATTGCGTGCTGGAATTTCGTTTTCAAATTTTACGCGAAACGCAGGATCATCTGACAAGGCAAGATTGTTGATATCACCCGGACTCATTGTGTCGCTTAAACCACTCTTGCTGCTGTTGGATGTTTCCGGCATTCCCCATAAAGGCCCGGGAATACGCGGAAAAGCAATAAATAACAATAACATTAGCGGTATTGCATATAACAATAATAACGCGCTCATCTTGTTATGTACGCGCCAAGATAAGCGAATATTTTGCTCGCTATGTGGAGCGTTTAATTGTGCTAGCGCAAGTAATACCGCCGCGCTAGCAAAAATAGTATATAGCGCTGAGAGTACGCTTTGATCAAATAAAAAATGCGTGATCAGTAAAAAACTACCTAAGGCCAACGTCATCATGCCATCGCGATAATTACGCAATTCAAATAATTTTAAATACAGCATCATTAATAAAAAACACGTACCGGCATCGCGTCCCCATAAGCTACGATATTCAGTCCATTGCAAAGCGAAAATTGCCAGCGCAATCGCTAAGATGAATAATTTATTGAGGGGTTTTTCTTCGTCGCCAGTAAAAAAAACAAAAGCACTGGTGATAACAATAAATGCGATTGCCCACAGCGGCAAATGTGTAAGATGGGGCAAGGTATTGGCCAGTAACGCCACAATAATCCCGCGGCGCTGAATAAATGATAGCGATAGTTGGCCTAATTGTTTAGGTGACATGAGGATAGAGCGCTAATATTTCTAAGCAACGTCGATGGTGCGCGTCATTGCACGCGGGCAAAATAAGTTGCTCAGGTAAACGCAAACCGTATTGAATGCCTGCTCCTTGATAATAATTAATCCAATAACAAAGTTGCGATAATTTATCTTCGTGATTTAATTTTTCAAGTGCTGTCCAATCCAGCCATATTTCTTGCGCAGCAGGTGATTGGAAAGCTTTGGTGCTTAATTCTTGGTCTTTTGCTAAGGTGCGCCACGCAATTTGGGAAAAATGATCGCCTGGGCGATAACGCCGCAAACCTGCAAAATCATCTTGTCCGATAATCACTTGTTCATCATCACCCGCAGTGTCGCTAGCAGTGCGCGGCTTTAAAGCAAAATCTCTTGGTTTTGGATACACTAAAATTCGCGTTTTAAAATTAACCCAGCCCCACGTATTAAATAAACCTAATGGATAATAACTGCGTAAGCGTAATTTACCTAACGCGAACCAACCACGTTTTTTTGTAGTAAAAGAGAGCGTGCATAAATAACGTTCTGCGTTTTGCAATACGATAGCGAGTTGTTCGTTAGTGTCGAGCTTATCAGTATCAGCGCCGATATAAAAAAATCGAGGAAAATAATGATGAGCTTGGATCTGCATGCGAAAAGCGACTGTGTCGCCTGCAAACACGGGTGCTGCAGGTAAAGCGCTAATGTGCAATTGCCATAAATTACGATAAGTAAATACCATCGCGACTAAGGCCGCACTGGCTAATGTAAACGTAAGTACATAACCTAAACTAATGCTGTAATTAATGCTGCATAGCAACATGCCAAACAACACCAGTGCCCACAATAAACCATGTCGCGTCGGTAATATATAAATACTGCGGGATAACAATTGAACATGATGTTCATCACTAGGCGTGCGGCGTGCTAAATTACGCGCCATGGCTTGCTGCAAAGCGTTATCAGCCATGCGCGGCCTCAACCGCGACGTGATTAATCAGCAGTGTTTGAATATCGCGGCTATGAATCGCGCCTTGTTGTGCAGTGCGCAAACGATGCGCGGCAATATTGGGTAAAATCATTTGAACGTCAGCGGGTAATACATGCGCACGACCTTGCAATAACGCCCATGCTTGCGCCGCGTGTTTAATGCCAAGTCCTGCGCGCGGCGAAAGACCGTAAATAAATTTTCCTGATTGACGCGTGTAATTTAATAAGCGTTGCACGTAATCGAGCAAGGCATCGCTGACCTGTACTTGACGTACCGCAGATTGTAAATTTAATAATTGTTCGACATTAATTTTTGGTTTGACGTTTTCTAATAACACGCGTCGATCTTGTTCTTTAAGCAATTGCCGTTCAGAAGCATCGTCTAGATAACCTAATTCCACCCGCATTAAAAAACGATCTAACTGAGATTCGGGTAAAGGGAAGGTGCCAATTTGATTTTGCGGATTTTGCGTGGCGATTACAAAAAACGGTGATGGTAAAGGTCGAGTTCTACCTTCGATGGATACTTGTCGTTCTTCCATGGCTTCTAATAAAGCGCTTTGAGTACGCGGTGTAGCGCGATTGATTTCATCTGCTAACACCAATTGCGTAAAAATAGGTCCGGCACGGAATAAAAATTTATTTTGTTCGCGATGATAAATGCTGCTGCCTAAAATATCCGCCGGTAACATGTCGGCGGTAAATTGCACGCGCTGGAAGTCTAAGCCCAACACTTTAGCCAAGGTGTGCGCCAAGGTGGTTTTACCCACGCCGGGTAAATCTTCAATTAATAAATGCCCTTGGGCTAATAAACAGGCGACAGAGAGGCGAATTTCTTGACGTTTGCCTAAGACAATGCGGTCGATATCACCTAACACGCTTTCGATTAAAGGCTGCCATTTTTCCGTTGTTACCGCATTCATTACTGAGCTTCCTCGCTTTTCGACCCATCATCCGACAGGGCGCCATTGTCGATGATTCAAAGGTAAAAAACAAAAGCCACATACATGCTCTTGTAAGGCGAGTTTGTTATGATTTGTACAGTTTAATTTAGCCTATTAGTGAGAGATTAGTGATGAAACGGATAAACGTGGCCTGCGGCTTAGGGGTGCTAGTGTTATTAATGCCGGTATGGGGGGGCAGGCGGCGGAACTGGCTGAACAGCAAGTTGAATTGCTGGAAACGTATAAAGGCACAAAAGAAAATCCGCAAATTCAGCTCATCACTGATTTAAGTTTTGCTGCGGATGGGAAAGGTTTATGGGCGACGGATAGTAAAACCGGCGCGCTGTTGTTGTTAGATGCGGGCAAAATTCAGGCAACCCCATTAGCGGGGGTAGGTAAATTATTTACCAATAATGCAATCAGCGGTTTAGCGATTACTGATCAAGGTCAGCGCGTTTTAGTTAATGCGGGTGAGCGACGTATCGTGTTACTCGATAAGGCCGGCAATAAGATTCATCTTTTTGGGGAAAAAGGCGCGGCGCCTGGCATGTTAAGCACGCCGCAGGGCATTGCTTATTCTGTTAATCAACGCATTTATGTTGCCGACTCAGGTAATGATCGTGTCTCGGTTTTTAGTACCAGTGGTGTGTATCTCTATTCGATTGGCGATCAAGTTGCTGATAAAACGCAGTTGTTGTCTAAACCTACACACGTAGGCGTGGATTTGCTCGAACGTGTCTATGTATTGGAATCCGGCACGACGCCACGGATCAGTGTTTACAAAGATAATGGCGAATTATTAAAACGTTATGATGCTCTAGCTTTAAAAAAATTAATCGACGATAAATTATCGATCACCGCCTTGACGGTTGATCCAGCGGGTCGTTTATTTTTTGTGAATAGCGCTGCGGGTAAAATCGTTGAGCTGGATTGGGAGCAAGGTAAAGTTGTTTTCAGTTTTGGTAGTCGTGGCGATGGCCCCGGTCAGTATCAAGAAGTATCAGCCTTAACCATTAAAGATGACCGCATGGCGGTTGCTGATAATGATTTGCGTAAAATAGATGTTTATCAACTCAGTAAATCAAATGTTGAAACACCGGCGCGTGCTTGGTTGTCGAGCATGGGCAAGGTTGATTTTGTAGTAGCGGATTGTACCTCAGGGTTATTATTGAATGATTTGTCGGTGTTGTGTCTGAATACCCGTACTAATCAAGTGCGCGTTTTAAATGCGCAAGGCGCAGAAACAAAAGTGCTGGTCACTAAATTTAAAAAACCGACACACGCTACTTTTGATGAAGAAGATATCGCAGTATTGCATAGTGCAAAAGTGTCAGTGTTTAGTTTGGCCGGACAATTAAAAACAGAATTTGGTGAAAGTGGCAGCAGCGAAGGGCAGCTCGGCGGCGCTAGTGATATTTATTTACGACAACGTAAAATTTATGTAGCTGAAGCTGACGCACATCGCGTGTCTATTTTTTCTAAAAAAGGCGTGTTCTTAAATGCGGTACCGGCTGTTTACAATAAAGAAAAACCAATATTAATAGAACCCGCTGCAGTGGCTGTTGATATGAACGGCAATATTTATGTGGCGGATAATGGTAAAGGTAAAATTGTCGTATTCTCTAACAAGTTAGATTATTTATATGAAATTGGTGAAGCGCGTGAAAGTAAATCGCCCGCGGCTTTCGAAGAAATTATTGATTTGGCAATTGATGCTGATAATAATTTATATGCCTTAGCGAAGACAGCGGCCAATCCTTTGGCGGTGCATGTTTATAGTGGGCCTACTAAATTATTTCAATTCGGCGCCATTAGCGAAACTAAAAACGGTTTGCAAGAAGGTGTGGCGTTATCGGTATCCTTATCAAACAAAACTGTCGTCGGTATTTTTGACGTAGGTGATAAAAAACGTATAGGTGTTATTACGTATAACTATTTGCAAGTGCCGCCGCGTGTGGGTGGTTTAGAAGTAGCAGGTGGTGTTAAAAAAGCCAAAATAAATTGGCAGCGTGCAGCAGGTAGTTATGTGGCTAAGTTCCGTGTCTATAGTGCTGAGGATAAAGATGGCGAGTATTCTTTAATTAAAGAAACAGATGATACTGAATTAGTTGTACAGCATAAAACGGGCGAACCGGCCTTATCTTTTTATAAAGTAGCAGCAGTAAGTGGTTTTGATACTGAAGGTCCTTTGTCTTTTGCGCGTGAAGATGTTTTTCAAGGGGCTTATAAAGCCTATTCAAAAGGTGAATTCGCAGCAGCTGAAAAAATCTTATTTGCTGATTTGCAATCAAATCCAAATCAACCCGAGTCGCATCGCTATTTAGGTTTAACTTATCAAGCGCAAGGCCGGTATGGTTTGGCGGTGCAAGAATTTGCGCGCTTGGCAGAAACACCAGAATTTCGTATTGAAGGCATTAATCTGCAAGCGAACGCACTTTACGCCAATAAAGATTACGCTGAAGCGATGGCGTTGATTCAAGGTTTAATTAAGGGTAAAGGCCAGACCGGCAATGTAGATGCTTATTTGCAATGCGGTAAATTGAGTTTAAAAATTGGTGACGCAATTGGCGCTATTAATTGTTTAGAGTCGGGTTTGCGTCTTGCGCCTAAAAATGCGCAAATTAATTTTGTACTAGGTGAAGCTTATATTGCAGTGGGAGCTAAAGATAAAGGCTTAGCGCAATTTGATAGTGCATTGCAGCTTGCACCCGACGATGCTGCTTTGTGGGCGCAAGCCGGTGAAACCTTGTTAGATTTAGCTCAATATGAAATAGCGCGGCAAAAATTTCAAAAAGCATTAACGCTGAACGCTGACAATATAAACGCACAACTCGGCATCGCGCGTAGTTTAGTTAAGCTTAATAAAATGGCGGAAGCAAAAAATATCGCCATTAAGTTAGGCGGCGAACCAGAAACGTCAAGTGAAGGTAATTATTTACTGGGTTTAATAGAATTAGACGGTGGCCGATTTGGCGAAGCGGTGATTGCTTTAGGTAAATCGACGCGTGAAAAACCTTCTAACGTTGGTGCATGGTTAGCATTAGCTGATGCTTATGTAGGCATGAAAAAAGACAGCGATGCGCGCAAAGCATTAATCAGCGCGGTAGAAGCCGATCCCGCTTCTTTTGCTGCACAACAACGCCTGGGTTTATTGTCTTTAGCGCTTAAGGAATATGAATCTGCTTACGATGCTTTAAGTGCGGCAGTGCGCTTGAATCCCGCTGATGCAAAAACTCAAGTAGCGGCTACTCAGGCGGCTTTAGGGTTTGGTAAATTAAATGCGGCGGCGGATTTTGCGAATGCGGCTATTAAGTTAGACGGTAAAAATGTCGATGTTTTAGTTTTAGCTGGCGAAGTAGGGAGAGCACGCGGCAAAACAGGTGAAGCAATTCAATATTTGAAATCAGCGATTATTTTAAAACCACAAAATGCCAGCCTCTATTTGATGTTGGGCGATTTGTATCTGGATAATAATTTATATGATGAAGCGAAGGTAAATCTTGAAAAGGCCAGTAGCCTTAATAAAACCGATGACCGTGCTTATGTTTCGTTGGGTAAATTATATGGTGCGCGACGTTTATTTAATGAATCGATTTCAGCATTAGAAAGTGCGGTTAAATATAATCCTAGCAGTGAAAATAAAGTTTTATTAGACGCAGCCTATGCAGGCAAGAAAAAATCATTGGAATTTAGCAGCAATGCACCGCAAGTGGCGCTAGAAGATTTGCGTTTACAACCTATTTTTTCTGCAGCCTATAAACAGTACGCAGACAAATCGGTCGGCACGGTAAAGTTACGTAATGTTAGTGCGACTGACTTTGGTAATTTAACAGTTTCGTTCACGATTAAAGGCTATATGGATTTTCCGACTAGCGTAACCGTTGAGAAATTAGCGGCTAACAGCATTCAAGAAGTATCACTCAAAGCGGCATTGAATAATAAAGTGCTCGATATTGATGAAGACACCGGCGTGCAAGTCGAAGTTAAATTGAGTTTTGTGCGTGACGGCCAAAATGATAGCGTCAGCATTACTCAACCAATGACCTTGTACGGTAAAAATGCAATTGTTTGGAAAGAGTTAAATATGGTTGGATCATTCGTGACGCCTAAAGATGATAGCTTGCGTGATTTTGTGCGCCGCGGCGTGAATGAGTTCAAACCAGCGCGTGGTCCTTTAAACGATAATTTAATTACCTCGATGACAGTGTTTGGTTTATTCAATGCGCATGGACTGCGTTATGTTGTGGATCCGAATAATCCATTTAGCAGCGTTAAAGAAGAGCAAATTGATTACGTACAATTTCCGCGCGAAAGTTTGAAATTAAAAAGTGGCGATTGTGATGATCTGTCGGTGTTGTTTAGCGCATCCTTGGAAAATTTCGGTATTGAAACCGCCATCCTTGATGCGCCGGGTCATGTATTCATGATGTTTAATACCGGCGTTGCGCCCGCTAATCGAGATTTGATTAGCACTGACGAAGATTTGTTGGTTATTTATAACAATCAAGTTTGGATACCGTTAGAAACCACCATGGTCGCCACCAGTTTTGCGGAGTCATGGGCGGAAGGTGCCAAGAAATTTAAAAATTTCGACGCTAAAAAACAGTTAACTATTATTCCTTTGAAACAAGCATGGCAGACCTATCAGCCAGTGACGTTGGCCAAAACCGATTATGTGGAAGCATTGCCTGAAGCAGAACGCGCAAAAGCCATACTCGAACGTGAACGTAGAATGTTATTGGAAAAAAGTTTAGAACGTTTGGTCCGACCTTTTGAAATGCTGGTGGTTAATAATCCTAAGGATTCTACTGCGGCCTTACAGGTGGGCATTATTTACGCGAAGTATGGTTTATATGATAAAGCGATCGAATCGTTAGACAAGCTTTTGGAGCGTGATCCGGGCAGTAGCGCGGTTTATAACAATCGCGGCAATATCTTCTACCAAAAAGGAGATTTTGAACGCGCCGTAGAAGCGTATAGCCAAGCTGAACAGCTCGATCCTAGCGATGGGGGTATTAAGCTTAATTTAGCCTTAAGCGCTTATCGCCAAGGTGATATGAGTGCGGCACGTGACAAGTACCGTGCAGCGACTAAAATCAATCAACAAGTGGCCAAGGAATACAGTTCTTTTGGCAAATTATTAGGTATTTAAGTGTTTTGAGTTGAGGTTATGCGAGCTACCTCAAGTTTATATTGGGAATGATTAGTTACACTGACTCACAGATTAAGTGATTACTCGGAGAATATTATGACCTTAGCGCTACGGAATAAATTTTCACGTTCAAACGCGATATTGCTGACCACTCTTATGGCGAGCGTATTATTAACGTCGCCACTGACGGCATCAGTGGCGGTGGCCGCAACCGATACCGGTTTAATTCAACAAACCCAAAGCAGCAGCACGTTTAATGGCGCCATGTTGAAGTTATGGAGCAAATTACGCACCTTGAGCCCCAAGGCTGATGCGGGTTATTCCTCGCAATCACAAGTTATTGCCACCGCCGGTGTGCGCGGTAGTGAAGCAACGGATAGCGCGCTGCAACCGTATTGGAAAGGCGATAAAACCAACGATGTAGATTTTCGTACTGAAATTGAAAATTTAAATAAGGCACAAGAATTAGTCGATCAAGGTCAATTGCCACAAGCCGTGCAAGCCTTAGATAAATTCATTAAAGATTATCCCGCTAGTGAGTTTCGTGCGAATGCATTATTTGCCAAAGCGTTAGCACAAGGCGGTGCCGGTGATAGAACGGCGGGCGTACAAACTTTAAAAAGCATGTTAAAAGATTATCCGGAACATCCACTTAAAGCAGATGCGCAGGAAGCTATCAATTTATTGTCGCAGACCTAAACTTTTTTGGAGTGGGCGAAGTATGGGCCAAAAAGCGCCGGTTTAACCGGCGCTTTGTTTTTAAGCGGCATACTGTTTACGTAACAATTGCGCAGCGGTGACCATATTGCGCAATGATTCCAAAGTTTCAGGCCAGCCACGAGTTTTTAATCCACAGTCTGGATTGACCCACAAACGTTCTACGGGAATTAATTGGGCGGCACGTTCTAACAATGTCTGTATTTCTGCAACGCTTGGAACGATGGGTGAGTGGATGTCCCACACGCCCGGTCCTATATCACTCGGATAATTAGCGAGCACTTGAGCATCTAATAATTCTAAACGTGAACGCGCGGTTTCCAGTGTAATCACATCGGCATCTAATTGTGCAATCGGTTTCATGATGTCATTAAAATCCGAATAACACATATGCGTATGAATTTGTGTAGTGTCGTCAGCAACGCCGGTAGTAATATGAAAACAATTCACGGCCCATTGATAATACGCATCTTTGTCGCGACTGTTTAACGGTTGACCTTCACGGAACGCAGGTTCATCAATTTGTATAATGCCAATCCCGGCGGCTTGCAAATCCGCAACTTCGTCACGCAATGCTAGTGCTAATTGTTGGCATGTATTTTTGCGTGATTGATCATCGCGTACAAACGACCAGCATAATAAAGTGACAGGCCCCGTAAGCATACCTTTAACAGGCAATTGAGTTTGTGTTTGCGCATAATGACTCCATTCCACTGTAATAGCAGCGGGACGCAAAATGTCGCCATAAATAATAGGTGGTTTAACACAGCGCGAACCATAACTTTGCACCCAACCAAATTCACTTACTGCAATACCGGTTAAATGTTCACCAAAATATTCGGACATATCATTTCGTTCGGATTCGCCATGCACCAATACATCTAACCCAAGGGCTTCTTGCAGTGCAATGGTCTCGGCGATAATGGCTTTTATATTACGCTCATAACTTACTGCATCTAGATCACCATCACGATAGGCTTTGCGCCATTTACGAATATCAGCCGTTTGTGGAAACGAACCAATGGTGGTGGTAGGAAATAATGGCAGTGCCCATTTTTGTTGCTGCTGCTTGATTCTTTGCGAATAAGGTAATGAACGACCATGCTGCAAGGATGGTAAATTTTCTAAGCGTGCACGCAGTTCGTGATTGTAAGTGCGTGACGATAGTTGTCTATCTACCATTGCAGCATTATGTGATTGCCATTCTTCGCTATTGAGCACATTCGCATCACTTAATGCGCGGCTTAATAAATTTAACTCATCTAATTTTTGGATAGCGAAACTCAACCAACTATGCAATTGCGTATCTAATTCTGTTTCTTGCGCTAAATCAACGGGGACATGTAGCAAAGAACAAGAGGGCGCTAACCACAAACGATCGCCTAATTTTTCACTAAGCGGTTGCAGTAGATTAAACGCTTGAGCTAAATTCGTGCGCCAGATATTGCGGCCATCAATAATGCCGACTGATAAAATTTTATAAGGCCCTAAATTATCGACTACGGGTTTTAATTGCTCAGGTGCGCGCACGCAATCAATATGTAAGCCTGCAACCGGCAAACGAGTTGCCAACATAAGATTATTATTCAATCCGCCAAAATAAGTCGTGAGTAATAATTTCACCGCGCTATTTTGCAAACGATGATACGCACGCTCGAACGCTGTTTGCCATGATAGTGGCAACTCCAAAACTAAAATGGGTTCATCTATTTGTACCCAGCTAACGCCAAACAGTGCAAATTGCTGCAATATTTTTTCATACGCTAATAATAATTTATCTAATAACAATAATTTTTCATCATCGCAGCCGCCGTTAAACTCACCTTTACTCAACCATAAAAATGTTAATGGCCCAGGAATAACGGGTTTAACGTTTAAACCTTGTGCAATCGCCGCCGCTGTTTCATCTAAACATTGCGTCCATTCAATATTAAATACGCAATCAGCTTTTAGTTCGGGCACGATGTAGTGATAGTTGGTATCAAACCATTTGGTCATTTCCCCGGCCGCGGTATCTTGTCCGGAGGGAGCACGACCGCGGCCTAATAAAAACAAACTATTCAACGTGATTTTTTCATTTTGTCGATAACGATTCGATACGACGCCCAGCGTTGCTGCCCACGTTGCAATATGGTCGTACCAAGCAAAATCGCCGGTAGGCACAAACTGTAAGCCGGCCGTTTGTTGCTGTTGCCAATGCCGTTCGCGTAAGGATTTGCCGGTTTCATATAAAGCGGCTGCGTCGCTACTGCCGCGCCAGTAACTTTCTAAAGCGGTTTTTAATTCGCGCTGCGCGCCAATTCGGGGAAAACCCAGATTATGAATAGTGTGTGCCATGGCGGTTCCTTGTTATTAATCGTGAATGGAAAAGCAAGATGGGCATTCTTCACTAATTAACTATTGAATCAAGTTCATATTTCTTGTAAAAAGTATGAATTAAATTCAACTCGGTGACTTATGCTGGAATTACGCCATCTCAAAACCCTAGAAGCCATTAATAGCGCAGGTAATCTTTCTGCTGCAGCCGAACGGCTGCATCTCACTCAATCGGCGTTATCGCATCAGATAAAAGAACTGGAGCTGCGGTTAGGTACAGCGTTATTTATTCGCAAAACGCGCCCGCTAAAGCTCACCGTGGCAGGCTTACGTTTATTTCAATTAGCTCAAGATATTTTGCCGGCCGTTCGCGCCACCGAATACGAATTAAGCCGTTTAGCCCAAGGGCAGAGCGGACGTTTACACATCGCGATTGAATGCCATAGCTGCTTTGATTGGCTAATGCCGACCGTAGATCAGTACCGCAATCACTGGCCGGATATCGAACTCGACATGACGGTAGGGTTTAACTTCATGCCGCTGCCCGCATTACTGCGCGGTGACGTAGATTTAGTGCTGAGCTCCGATCCTCAGCCTATTGAAGGCATTTATTACGAACCGTTGTTTAGTTATGAAGCGTTGCTGGCCTTACGCAATGAAGATCCACTGACGCAAAAGCCGTGGGCTACACCGGCAGATCTAGCGGAACGCACGCTTATTACATACCCCGTAGAACGCAATCGTTTAGATGTCTTCAGTGGGTTTTTAGATCCAGCAGGCGTAGAACCACAAACGATACGAACCGCTGAATTAACCATGATGATCCTGCAATTAGTTGCCAGTGGCCGAGGGGTCAGCGTATTACCGAATTGGGCATTAGCCGCATCACGCCAACAGCGTTATATCGCGACGCTACCACTAGGCGAACACGGCTTATGGCGAGTTTTGTATTTGGCGATGCGCGAAGAACAGCGCGATGCACCATATTTACGTGACTTTGTAGAGACCGCAAAACAAACATGTTTCCGCCACTTACAAGGCATCGAACGCGTTACGTAAGCGAGCAGTAAAATGTGGACATGGTTTGACACGGCGATATGATTTCACCATAATTCGCGGCCGCTGCAACCCAGCGGTTATGCGCCCGTAGCTCAGCTGGATAGAGTACCAGGCTACGAACTTGGTGGTCGGGAGTTCGAATCTCTCCGGGCGCACCAAATTAAAAATCCATTCTTAATGAATGGATTTTTTTTGCCTCAAAATTAGCTATTCCAACTAACACCTTGGTCGGAATCGACACGCGCATAGGAACTAGCGCGTGGACTGGGCGCAGACGCGCAGGCCGCGAAGCGGCGAAATACAGGACGTATTTCGCAATCTCTCCGGGCTCACCAAATCATTTTGAATAATTTTAAAACGTATGTAGAAACTAAGCTGCAGTAGCGGATAAGGCGTTAATATGCTTATTTAGAAAATCACACGATTTTTTAAATTAATAATTTTATGTAATCCAAGGAGATGATTTATGACAGAATTTATTACTTGTATTTGGTTTGATCATGGCGAGGCCAAGAAAGCGGCAGAGTTTTATGCCGCCACCTTTCCTAACAGTAGTGTGGGGCGCGTGAATAAAGCACCTGGCGATTTTCCTGGAGGTAAGGAAGGTAGTGAACTAACGGTTGAGTTTACTGTGTTGGGCCGTAAATTCGTGGGCTTGAACGGAGGACCGACTTTCATTCCGAACGAAGCAGTCAGTTTTATGGTTGTTACTGAGAATCAGGAAGAAACTGATCGTTACTGGAATACCATCATTAGTAATGGCGGTGCGGAAAGTGCCTGCGGATGGTGTAAGGATCGCTGGGGATTTTCTTGGCAAATCACGCCGAGACTTCTGCTTGATCTTACAACTAGCTCTGATGGCGATAAGGCAAAGCAGGCTTTTGAGGCGATGATGACGATGACAAAGATTGACATCGCTGCTCTAAAAGCCGCCGCTCAAGTTAAATAAATTTCTATCATGAAGCTACAGTGAATACCTTGCTGTGAAGGAATGAAGGATGACTACGCAAAATTGGACTCTTAGCGATATTCCAGATTTAGTAAATAAGACGGTTGTTATCACCGGTGCAAACAGTGGGATAGGATTTGAAGTAACAAAATTATTGGCGGCTAAAAATGCTACCGTCGTGATGGCTTGTCGCGATATTAAAAAAGCCGAACAAGCAGTAAATCAAATTCGACAAACTCAATCCAATGCGCAGCTGTATGTTATGTCATTAGATTTAGCTAGCTTGCAGTCCATACGTGAGTTTGCCGCAGCATTTAAACAGCGTTATTCACAGATCAATATTCTGATTAATAATGCAGGCGTTATGAAAACACCGCAGTTGCAAACAGCTGAGGGCATCGAATATCAATGGGGCGTAAATCATATTGGGCATTTTGCTTTAACAGGACTATTGCTAGAAAAATTGCTATCCACGCCGAATTCAAGAATTGTTAGTGTTACTAGCATTGCTCATCAAATGGCTCAAACAATCATCGATACACCTGATGAAGTTCGCAAATACAATCCAATGAAAGCCTATGCGCAAAGTAAATTAGCTAATTTAATGTTCATATACGAATTGCAACGAAAGTTAGCCGCACATTCAGCAAACACCATTGCCGTAGCCGCGCATCCTGGGATATCGCCCACTCAACTTAATCAGCGGACTTACTCAAGCGCCGCAAGTGTTTATTTGGAAAAACTCTTGGGTCATAAACCTCAATACGCAGCGTTACCGATTGTAATGGCAAGTACACATGAAGATATCCACGGTGGTGACTATATTGGCCCCAGTGGATTTTTACAGTTAAAAGGCAAGCCGGGAAAGGTTGTTTCAAGTGCGCTTTCGCAGAATACAGCAGCCGCACAAACATTATGGGCAGCATCTGAACATTTAAGTGGCGTAGTATTTCAGTTCCGTAGAATATGATGAGCATTTGAATAGTTATCGATATTAAATATTCGTTTAAAAATAAAAAATAATATTTATCCTGAAGTATGGCAGTGTTGAAATAGAAGAAAAGTGAACTTATTCTTCAATTATTTATTAATAAACTAAGATAATTAAGATTCTTTATAAGATTTTTTAAAATGACATGAGATATGAAAAACAAAATTATTTTAAATTTTCTGGGGAAGTTCGTTGTCTTGTTGGTTTTATTTTTAATTATGTATGTTCTGCTTACTATTCCTGCCCTCGATAAGCTTTCAATAATTGATCCGAGACGCTGTAGCCATGCCATCACAGTTCAAGGTCTCTGATATATTGTCTGAATGTTGGCAACGCGTACCTATCAATAAAAACGCTCATTTAAATAGGAAGAAAATGCCGAAGCGTTTTTAGATATGAGCCAGTGAAGCTCTAAGAAATTAAATACATGGGTGAACGCGCGATGAGTGGCGAACCCATTAAAAAAGCAATAAAAACCACACTCGCTTTGTATGCCAACGCACAGACATGAAGGGCCTTTTCTCTAAAATAACAAGCATATGTTTTAAATTGATAATTTTATAAATCGCAGGAGCTTGTTATGAAAAACTATATTTATCCTTTAATGCTTAGCGCAATCGTTATATTAGGCGCATGCAACCAGAATGATCCAAATCCAGAGCCGACACCCACAACGGTTGGCACTAAAATTGACGATACTGTTATTACTACTAAAGTGAAATCCGCATTATTAAATGATGAAAATGTAAAAAGCTTTGATATTGCGGTTGAAACCCGCAAAGGCGTCGTAATGTTAAGCGGCTATGTCGATAGTTTGTCGCAGGTTGAACAAGCCATGGCTGTAACACGGGGTGTAGAAGGTGTTGTAGGGGTAGACAATGGCATGACAATTAAAGACGGCAATGTCAGTATCGGCAATAAAATAGACGATAGCGTTATTACCACGAAAGTGAAAACTGCCTTAATGGGTGATGACACAGTGAAGGGCGCGGATATTACAGTGGACACTAGTAAGGGCGAAGTTCAATTAAGCGGTTTCGTGAACAATAAAACTCAAATTGAACGAGCCATTCAAGTAGCTCGCACTGTTGAAGGTGTACAAAACGTGTTGAATAAAATGACGGTCAAAGAATAATTTTTATTATGAATTAAGCTTTATAGCCGACCTTATTCAAGGTCGGCTTTTAGTTTGCGTTCCCATGCTAATGATGTTTCTACAATAAAATCCAAATTATCAAACTGTGCTTGCCAGCCTAATACTTCACGAATGCGCGTGGCGTCTGCGATTAATGTTGGCGGATCACCCGCACGGCGTGCTTCTTCTTTGACCTTAATGGCTTTGCCATTGACGCGGTTAACGGCTTCTAAAACTTCGCGAACGCTGTAGCCATGGCCATAACCACAATTCAATGTTTCAGATACGCCGCCGTTGCGTAAATAATGCAGGGCATCAATGTGTGCGGCAGCTAAATCACTGACATGGATGTAATCGCGAACGCCAGTGCCATCGGCGGTGGCGTAATCGGTGCCGTAGATAAATAGTTGTTCGCGTTTGCCAACGGCAACTTCGCAGGCGACTTTGGTTAATAGTGTCGCGTTGCGTGTGGATTGGCCGATTTGGCCATCGGGATCAGAACCTGCGACGTTGAAATAACGCAGCACTACATAACGCAAAGCGGTTACCGCGGCTAAATCGCGCAATACCCATTCCGACATTAATTTTGAAGTACCGTAAGGATTTATCGGGGCCAAGGGATCTGTTACGCGACAAATACCCTCTTTGGGAATACCGTAAACCGCTGCGGTAGAGGAAAAAATGAAATGTTTGACGTTGCCGGCGTGGCAACAAGCCAATAAATTACGCGTGTTGCTGGTGTTATTAGCATAATAACTTAATGGATCGGCAACGGACTGCGGCACGATGGTGCTAGCCGCAAAATGCAGCACCGATTCGATCTGATAATCGCGCAAAACTTGATTAACCAGCTCAGTATCGCCCGTGTTGCCTTCGACAAAATCGCCGTATAACACGGCGGATTTAAAGCCCGTCGAAAGATTGTCGAGCGTGATAACACGTTCGCCTGCTTCACCGAGTAATTTAACAACGTGGCTGCCGATATAACCGGCGCCGCCCGTGACTAAAATGCCTGCTTTTTGTGCCATGTGAAATGCCATGCTTATTGGTGAAGCAGGCATTCTAGCAGAAGTGGCTATTGCGCCCAGCGGACTGTGAGGATTCAAAAATCTTACTTAAGCTTGCTCGCCAAATGCCGCTAGCGAATCATGGCTCACCCATAATACAGCAGGGATTGCGGTGGAATATAAGGAAAGCTTACATAAGGCATCGGAAATCACGCGGCAAGTGA
Source organism: Gammaproteobacteria bacterium (assembly GCA_013817245.1). Lineage (NCBI taxonomy): Bacteria > Pseudomonadati > Pseudomonadota > Gammaproteobacteria > Gammaproteobacteria bacterium. The sequence continues at coordinate 226,516 of JACDDA010000004.1, read as the reverse complement.
TTCAAGTTTTATCTAAATTAAACTTGCCGATGAATCCTGTTTATTACGCCATTTGGTATGAATACTTTTTAGGACGTTCGCCTGCGTTAACGCGTGAATTAGATAAAGTGCGCGGCGGTGAAATCCCATTGAATGATGATTTTGCCGACATTTTATTTATACGTTATGTCGCCAGCGCAGATATCGAACGTTTGTCGGCTATTGAACGCGATATTCAGCGTTTATTAGGCAATATTATGCAGCTCGTTAAAGACGCGGGCGGCAATGTTGAACGTTATGTGTCGGTTTTAAAAAATTCCAGTTGCTGTTTAACCGATGCGCATGATGTCCGTGAAATTCAAACCATCGTATCGGGTTTATTGAAAGAAACTGAAACCGTGCTGTATTCTCAGCAAAATTATCATGGCCGTTTAGATTCGACCGCGATGGAAATTCATAATCTACGTTCTGAATTAAGTCGGGTACGCGAAGAAGCCTCGCAAGATACGCTGACAGGTTTGGCTAATCGTAAAATGTTTAACGAAGCTATTAACAAAGCGGTTGAGCGCAATAAGTCAGAACAAGAAGATGTGTGTTTGTTGATGATTGATATTGACCACTTCAAAAATATTAACGACACGCACGGCCATATTATTGGTGATCAAGTATTAAAGTTTGTTGCTAGTTTACTGAAACAATCGGTGAAAGGGCGCGATTTGGTGGCGCGTTATGGTGGTGAAGAATTCAGCATTATTCTCTGGCAAACACCGCTGATAGGTGCAGTGAGTTTGGCAGAAAATATTCGCAATAATATTGAACAAAGTGCGTTTAAGCGCAAAGAGTCGGGTCAAACCTTAGGCAAGATTACGATTTCTATAGGCGTAGAAATTGCGCGGCCAGGCGATAACGCAGAGTCTTTAATTGAACGTGCTGATAAAGCGCTGTATTACTCGAAACGTAATGGCCGCAATAAAGTCACGACGGCAGAAGAAAGCGCTATGAAAGCGTTAAATTCCAACGTGAAAAAAGAAGTCGGTTAATTAACCAATAAGCTTTAAATTAATTAAAGAAATATCTCAGGCTGCCGCTCGGCGCCGCGCTCTTAGACAGGCTCGTAATCGCTATAAAAACAGGGCAAGTCTACAACTCAAAATTTGTCAAATAAAATTTAAAGATTGTTTTTGTGGTGCCGATACGTTTAACAAGGACGAAGAAAACGCTTCGTCAGTGTTGTGAGAAATCACGTTAAACCCGACGAAACAGGGTCTCAAAAAGGAGTACGCTGCAATGCCGCAAATTATTAACACTAATATCTCATCACTTACTGCGCAACGGAATTTAAATCGTTCACAGTCTTCATTACAAACGACTTTGCAACGTTTATCTTCTGGTCTGCGTATTAACTCAGCAAAAGATGACGCTGCTGGTTTAGCTATTTCAGAACGCTTTACAACTCAGATTCGCGGGTTGAATCAAGCGGTACGTAATGCTAACGACGGTATTTCTTTTGCTCAAACCGCTGAATCAGCATTAAGCACGGTAAGCGATTCGTTACAACGAATTCGTGAACTTGCTATTCAGTCTGCTAACGACACCAACTCAGCAACCGATCGCCAAGCGTTGAATAATGAAGCGCAACAATTAATTGCTGAAGTAAACCGTGTTGCTAACGCTACCCAATTTAACGGTAACAATATTTTGGATGGATCGCTCAGCAACTTAGTGTTCCAAGTGGGCGCGAATCAAAACCAAACTATCTCAGTTGATGGCGTTGATTCACGTACCTCACAATTAGGTGCTCGCGTTTCACAATCAGGCTCTATTGATGCAACCGCATTAGCCGCCGCTATTACAGCGGATAACTTGGTTGTACAAGGTAGCTCAGTGGACTTAAGCGCAGCCACCACAATTAACGAGGTGGTTACCGCGATTAATGCAGTGTTTGGTAATAGCGGTGTGCAAGCTACTAAAGCTACATCGGTTACTACCGAAGCATTAACTTACACCGCTGATGCTGCTGCACGTACGATTACGTTGAATGGCGTGCAAGTTAGTATCGGTGCTGCCGCTACTCGTGATGCGACCGTGACTGCATTAAATCAATTAACCAACCAAACTAACGTAACGGCAACGGCTTCTGGCGCTGGCGCTATTATCTTAAGCAATAGCGACGGTTCTGATATCGTATTAGATGATAATGCGACGGCAGCGTTAGGTGGTGATGAAACTTTTCATGCGGGTATTGTTTTAGCATCAGATGTATCTACCACTAGCTTTTCTGTATCAGGTACGTTCGCCGTGCAAACCGGTGGCACCGCATTAGGTGCATCACAAGCGAATGAAACACTCGCTGGTGTTGATGTGTTGACACGTGCTAACGCTACCACAGGTTTACGCGCACTCGACTTTGCTTTGCAACAAGTTAATACCTTACGTTCTGAATTAGGCTCTGTGCAAGTTCGTTTTGAATCTACCATTTCAAACTTGTCAGTGACTTCAGAAAATCTGTCAGCCGCTCGTTCACGGATTCAAGATGCAGATTATGCAAAAGAAACCGCTGAATTAACGCGTACTCAGATCTTGCAACAAGCAGGTATTTCAATCTTAGCGCAAGCGAATGCAGTACCTAGTAACGTGTTAGCACTGTTGCAATAAAGTAATAGGCCGTCGGAAGATGAAGTTACGCTTCATCTTCCATTCGGTTTTTAATAACGTAATGAGGATATAAATAGTCGAGGATATCAATATGAGTACCGATATTTCTACGAAAATGGATTATGTTCGCCGTCCGCAGGAGGCGAATTTTTCGCCGTTTGCAAAACCAGGCAAAGGTTTGCCGGTTGATGGTGAAGTATTGCCAGCCCAAACGGATATTGAGCATCCTGTCCCCGGCATTGCTGAAATGCGTGAATTAACCAACGCATTTAATGCCAGCATTCAAGCAACTAAACATCAGCTGCAATTTAGTTTAGATGATGCGAGTGGCAAAACGATTATCAAAGTAATTGATAGTGCTACCGATAAAGTAATACGCCAATTTCCACCCGAACAAGTCGTAGCCGTTGCGCGCGCTATTAAAGCATCGTTAAGCGAAGACGGTGGCGAGCCTTTGGGTGTGTTGTTAGAAGCCAAAGGCTAAAACGGCACTGATTTTGCTGATGCTTAGGCACGACGTTGTTTTGAGGGTGCCATTATGGTTGGTTCTACGGGAATTAGTTCTCCAGGCATAGGTTCTGGTATAGACGTGAATTCATTAGTAACCCAGCTCATGAAGCTGGAAGCTAAGCCCTTGCAAGCGCTGCAAAGCAAAAAAAATGACATTCAAGTTCAAGTAAGTTCGCTCGGTAAACTTAAAAGTAGTCTGGCAACTTTTCAAACTGCGGTACAAACGCTGGGCGAAACCAATGCCTTTAATAATTATTTAACCAGCAGTTCCGATAACGCGATTGTCACCGCCAGCGCGGATGCAACCGCAGCAGCGGAAACGCATACCATCAATGTTACTCAATTAGCGACTACGCATCGTCTCGCATCAAAAACCTACACAGATTCTGCCACCGTTGTTGGCACCGGCAGTTTAACGATTAATGCGGGCGCGACTTCACTAAATTTAACGATCGATAATAGCAACAATACCTTAGCGGGTATTCGTGATGCTATTAATAATGCCAGTGCTAATAATGCAGTAACCGCCAGTTTAATTAACGAAGATGGCGGTACGCGATTAGTCTTAACCGCTAAACAGAGCGGTTTAGATAATGCCATTGAAGCCATTGTTGTTGATGATGACACTAATAACCTTGATTTAAATGGATTGTCGGCTTTGTCCTATACCACCGGCGCCAATAGTTTATCGGTAGTGAATGTCGTGAAAAATGCGATAGTGGAAGTTGATGGTTTTACGATTACGCGTTCTAGTAATGCTATTAATGGCGTGATTAGCGGCATTACTTTAAATTTAAAAGATGCAGGCCTTGCTACTATTACGACCAGTAAAAACACGGGGGCGATCAGTAAAAAAGTCGATACCTTAGTAAAAGCCTATAACGATGCAATCAAAGTAATACGCGATTTAAGGAAAGGTGCCTTGGCGAATGATGGCATGCTACTGACCTTAGAATCACGCATGAAAGATGTATTTTTAAATAAAGCCAATATAAGTAGCAGTATCACGTATGGCTTTGAAGTTGGATTTGAATTTGATGATGCGGGTAAATTATCAATTAACGCCAGCAAATTCGATGCGGCAATTGGCAGTAACTTAGCAAGCTTACAAAGCTTCTTTGATACCAGTAATGCCGGCAGCTTGGGTGAAAAGCTCGATACTTTTATTAATAGCTATGTCAAATCAGACGGCGTGATTTCCTTGCGCACGAATGCCTTAAACAGCCGCACCAAACAAGTAGACTCGCGTATTGAGCAAACTAGTTATCGTTTAGAGCAAACTGAAAAGCGTATGTATGCAAAATTTACGGCTCTGGATAGCTTAATGGGACAATTGCAAACAACTAGCAATTATTTAACTCAACAATTAACTGCGCTGACCGCTAAGTAATAAATAACCACATCAAGGAGTTGTAACATGAGTTTTAGCGCTTATCAGCAAGGACTAAAAGCTTATCGGCAAAGCAATACCTACGCAGGTGTTGAATGCGCGGATCCGCACCACTTAATTGAAATGTTATTAAATGGCGTCTCCGAGCATATGGCGAAAGCGCGCATGGGTATGCGCATGCGTGATACGGTCATGAAGTGTTCATCTATTGATAAGTCTATTGCGATCTTGGATGCTTTGCGCAGTTCGCTAGATTTTGATAATGGCTTAGAAATCGCGAAAAATTTAGACGAATTATATGACTACATTCAACGCACGATTATTGACGCAAAACTTAATAACGATGAAAAGGCGATGGAAAGCGTAGCGGATCTTATTAACACCATTCGACAAGCATGGGTTTCTATACCTACGGATCAGCGTAAGCAGTTTTAATATGTCGCTCACATTACAAAAAGAAATCGATAGTCTGGTTAGCGACAATCAACGGTTGTTGTCGCTAGCACAAGAAGCCGATTGGGAAACCTTAAATTTGCAAATACGCGAATTGCATGGTCGTTACGAACGACTTTTTGCAAATGTGCCGGTTACCGAGTTATTAAATTATGTTAGCTTGCTACAAGCGCTTGCCGACATTGATTTGCAAGTGTTGGAAATTGCGCGCCAAGCGCGTGAAGAATTATTAAACGAAACCGCACAAAATAAACGCGCCAAAAAAATGTTAGGTGCATACACTCAACAAAATTTTTGACAGGCAATTGACGACCGCGCCAAAAAGCCGATCAAAGGCTATCAAATTTTAGATTTCAAATAATGTGTGTTGAATTTTAGATAGCATTAGTTTGACGTTTAAGTAAACTAACTCCACTGCTACTGACAAGGAATTGTCGGTTTGAAAATAAAAAGTTCAATATGCCTTGGAGGCGATCATGGAAGATCATACCGTTTATGTTGGTGTTGCTAACGAAGCCATTTCTCACGCATGGCAAACTAATCCCAGCATATCTGCGAATTTATTAAAAGACAGTAACGTTTATTCCTCGAATCCACCGCACACAAATTCTATTATTACCGCTGGTAGCAGCAAACTCCGTAAAACTCCCGCCACTTTAGTGTCGCTCGATGGCCAAAGTGATGCGATTAATCGTGTGCGTCAATTAATCGCTAAGGTCGCTAAAACCAATGCTAGCGTTTTAATTCTGGGTGAATCCGGCACGGGTAAAGAAATTGTCGCGCGCGAAATTCATCGATACTCCTTACGCTGTAATAACACCTTTGTGCCAGTGAATTGCGGCGCCATTCCTTCCGAGCTGATGGAAAGCGAATTGTTTGGTCATGAAAAGGGTGCATTTACCGGCGCGTTGAATTCTCGTCCGGGACGTTTTGAGATGGCAGAAAGCGGCACCTTATTTTTAGATGAAATAGGTGACATGAGCTTAGATATGCAAGTCAAGTTATTGCGTGTGTTACAAGAGCGTACCTTTGAACGTGTGGGCAGCAATAAAACTCAAGTCGCCGACGTCAGAATTTTAGCCGCAACGCACCGTCGCTTAGAAGAACGGATTCGGGCTAATCAGTTCCGTGAAGATTTATATTATCGTTTAAATGTTTTCCCCATCGAAATGCCGCCCTTGCGTTCGCGCAAAGAAGATTTGCCGGTATTAATTAATGCCTTGATCTTAGATTTATCGCATGTGCGTGACGCTATTGTGCTCAGTGATGATGCTTTAGATGCATTGATGGCGTATGAATGGCCGGGAAATATTCGTGAATTATCCAATGTCATTGAACGTTTATGTATTTTATATCCTGGTGAAATTGTTACGGCTGATATGTTGCCAGAAAAATTTCATGGCTTTGCCAGTGGTTATTTTCTACATCCGCCGGTGCAATTAGAATTCACTGCACCACGGCGCGTCAGTAACCCTCAAGCCGCTACTGCTGCGGCTACTGCGACCCCTATATCGCCTAATATGCCGACAAATGTAAATAATGAAATAACTTCCAGCCATTGCACGCCGCAACAATTATTAGCGAAAGTACGTTTAGCGGCTGACGGCGTTGATCTCAAAAACTTTCTCGCTGATTTGGAAAAAGATTTATTGCAACAAGCGCTAGATAAATCCGAAGGCGTGGTAGCGCAAGCCGCTAAGTTATTAGGCTTGGGTAGAACTACTTTGGTTGAGAAGTTACGAAAATACGGTATGCAGCGTTTGGCATAAGCGCCAGCTTAAAACCAGCGTAATAAAAATGGCGGTGTCGTCTTTTTGACAATAGCAGTAGGCACATATATTGCAAAGATAGAAATGTAGCGAAATGTAGTGCAAATGATAAGGAATATTGGCAAGGAGCCAGCTTTCTTACTCAGGATTAAACAGGCAATAACACGATAGGGATATTGGATATGAGCAAGCCGGTCGATGGCATCTCGCCACAAGCAAAATTAGAACAAGTCTTTGACGCGTTTAATCATGTATCCGCAACACTGACGAGTCATTATCAAGAACTGCAACTCAAAGTTGAAACCTTGACCTTGCAATTATCCAAAGCTCAAGACGAACGTTTAAAAGAATTACACGCTAAAGAAAAACTAGCGACGCGCTTACAAACGCTCATTTCTGCATTGCCCGGCGGTGTGTTAGTCATTGATGAAACTGGCATTATTACTGATTGTAATGTAGCAGCAGAAAAGTTATTAGAACCTCGCTTACGTGGCCAATATTGGCAAAATATTATTCAACGCCACATGACAGCCGATGAATCACCTACCGGTGAAGTTAAGTTACGCAATGGCCATTTAATTAATTTAGCCTTAAAAAACCTAGAAGGTAGTGCAGAGCGCTTAGTCTTGCTCAGCGATATCACTGCATCACGCGGCCTACAAAGTAGTTTGCAACATCAAGAGCGTTTAGCGGGTTTGGGCCGCATGGTGGGAGAATTAGCGCATCAGTTGCGTACGCCACTGGCTTCCGCTTTTTTATATGTAGGCAATTTACAGCGCGAAAATGTGGGTTTGCATGAACGCAAACGTGTAACGGGTCGAATTCAACAATGTTTATATACGATGGAAGCTACGATCAATGATTTGTTGTTGTTTGTAAAAGGCCACCAAACAGACAAACAAAATATTAATCTGCTCAGTTTGTTCGAGCAATTAAAAGCCACTTTTTTGCCTATTGCCGAACGCCAACATATTACTCTTAGTATTGATAACCAAGCCGGTAACGTTAATTTAGAAATTAATTCTGCGGCTTTTTTGGGCGCTTTGCATAATATTTGTAACAACGCCATCGAAGCCGGTGGTGCGGGTACCCATATTAAAATTCAAACTCGTCATCTTGGAAATTTGCTTGAATTACGTATCAGCGATAACGGGCCTGGCATTGCCGATCAACATCGACAACATATATTCGAACCATTCTTTACCACCCGTGCAAATGGTACTGGTTTAGGTCTGGCTATTGTTAAAACAGTTATTGAGTTGCACGAAGGTAGCGTGAATGTCGCTAGTGCTTTAGAAGGTGGTGCATGTTTTGTTATTACCTTGCCACAAATAAAAAGCAATAAAGATTTTCTATCGAGTTATCCCGCACCGACACGTCGGGTACCTAGTAAACGATTGAATTGAATATAACGTGAGGCAATCAATATGAACAATAATCACGTGCTCATTGTTGAAGATGATGAGGAATTACGTCAAGCCTTAGCGGATACTTTAGAACCGCATTACACGGTGCATTGTGTAGGCAACGGCGCCGCGGCATTAGCATCTATTGCCGAGAGCCGACCCGCGGTAATACTCAGCGATGTGCAAATGCAGCCGGTGGATGGTTATGAGTTACTTAAAAAAATTCGCCAACAAGGTTTAGAAATACCCGTGATATTAATGACCGCTTATGCAACAGTAGAACGCGCGGTTAATGCCTTGCATGCAGGCGCTAATGATTATTTAGTAAAGCCGTTTAATAGCGCAGATTTGTTAGATGTGTTGGCGAAATACACTGAAAACACAGTTGTTGCTAGTTTTGCTAATAATGAAATCGCAGTTGATGCGGCTAGTCAAAAAACTTTTGAGTTAGCTAAAAAAGTCGCGCGCAGTGATATTGCCGTCATGATTGCTGGTGAAAGTGGTACCGGTAAAGAAGTATTGGCACGTCATATTCACGCCGCTTCTACCCGTGCGGCGGGTGCTTTTGTGGCCATTAACTGTGCGGCTATTCCTGAAAATATGCTGGAAGCGGTTTTGTTTGGTTATGAAAAAGGGGCTTTTACGGGCGCTATTGCGCGTACGCCGGGAAAATTTGAACAAGCACAAGACGGTACATTATTGTTAGATGAAATTTCAGAAATGGATTTAAATCTACAAGCAAAATTATTACGCGTCTTGCAAGAACGTGAAGTTGAGCGTTTAGGCGGACGCGAACTAATAAAACTAAATGTGCGCGTCTTAGCGACGACCAATCGGGATTTAAAATTAGCCGTTGCGCAAGGCACATTTCGTGAAGACTTGTATTATCGGCTGAATGTATTTCCTTTAACAACCGTGCCTTTGCGCGCGCGTAAAAACGACATTATTCCATTAGCCGAATATTTTATTCGCCGATATGCTTATTCTAATTTGCCATTATTAAGTCCTTTGGCAAAACATGAGTTAATGCAATACGCGTGGCCCGGTAATGTTCGTGAATTAGAAAATGCAGTGCAGCGTGCGCTAGTCGTATGTAATGGCGACATGATTGAAGCGTTAGATTTTCAATTGGACAGCGATGTTGAGTCAACTGATGCTATGGTTCATGCGCAAGAACCCGCAGATGCATCTTTATCCTTGTTGAATAAAAAACATGAAAGCGAAGTTATTTTAGAAGCTTTGCAAGCAGGCAGCGGCAGTCGCAAATTAGCGGCGGAACGATTAGGCATTAGCCCGCGCACTTTGCGTTATAAATTATCAAGAATGCGCGAAATGGGCATTTTAATTCCAGCGTAATAGGGATGGCATCGACATGAATGAAATTAATGTCAGTGATGTATTAAAAGAACTTCGTCAATTATCCAAACAAAGTGGCTTGGATGGCTTTGAAAATAGCATGCCAATTGGTGATGCTACTGAGCGCGCGGGCTTTACAGATTTGTTGAAGCAATCGCTTAACGAAGTGAATGACGTACAAAAAAGTGCAAGTGAGTTAGCCACTGCGTTTGAAAGTGGTGATCCTAATGTAGAGCTTTCCAGCGTTATGATTGAAATGCAAAAAGCGCGCATTTCGTTCGAAGCGCTTAATCAAGTAAGAAATAAATTAATTTCAGCGTATCAAGAAGTCATGAACATGCAAGTTTAGGTGAGGTTTTATGGCTGACAGCCGCGGATATACAGCACGTGCACCTGGTTTCTCCATTAATATGGCTGGCGTATTCCAGCATATGGGAACCTTATTTGGTTTAGCTGCGGCATTAGCGATTGGTGTAGGCATTGCGTTGTGGTCATTAAAACCTTCGTATACCCCCGTGTTTAATAGTATGAGTGGCCGAGATGCAACTGAAATGGTTGACGCTTTGCGTTCGAGTAATATCCCATATCAAATTGATGAAAAATCTGGTTTGGTGTTGGTGCCAACTGATCAAGCCCAACAAGCGCGCATGCAATTATCTTCCGCAGGCATAACGGAGGGTTCTGCTGAAGGTTTGGAAATTTTACGCAAAGACAGTAGTTTAGGCACCAGTCAATTTATTGAAACCGCGCGTTATCAACATGCTTTAGAAACCGAATTAAGTCGCAGTATTTCTTCAATGCGTAATATCGAAGCAGCACGTGTGCATTTAGCTATTCCGAAACAAAGTGTGTTTGTGCGTAATCAATCTCAAACAACGGCGTCAGTTTTATTAAAAACCAAGCCTGGACGTTCCTTAGAAGACGGGCAAATATTAGCCATTGTTAATGTAGTTGCGTCCGGCGTACCTTATTTAGAAGCGTCACGCGTAACGATCGTAGATCAATTTGGACGTTTATTATCTTCACGCACCTCTGATGAAAATATGGGCTTAACGCGCAGTCAATTTGATTATAGTCGACAAGTAGAAAGTGAATACACGCAACGTATTGAATCATTGTTAACGCCTATTGTTGGTTATGGTCGCGTTAAAGCAGAAGTTAATGCAGAAATAGATTTCACTACGAATGAAGCCATGTTAGAAACATTTACGCCGGCTAACGATAAAATTCGTTCTGAAAAAGTACAAGAAACACAAAGTAACAATGCCTTAGGCGCAGCCGGTGTACCCGGCGCGTTATCGAATACGCCGCCAGCAGGTGCGAGTTTAACGCCTGAAACAGCAGAAGATGAAACTAAAACTACCGGCAATAGCAGTCGCAGTACTATGCGTAATTATGAATTAGATAAAACGATTCGTAGAACGCGTCAAGCTCAAGGAACTTTACAGCGTTTAAGTGTGGCTGTGGTAGTAGATGACCATGTCGTCAAAAGCAAAAAAGGTGGCAAAGAACAACGCACACCACTGACACCTGAAGAAATTGAACGAATTAATAATTTAGTGAAAGAAGCGATTGGTTTTCGTGAAGCACGAGGTGATAGCGTAGTCGTTCTTAATAGTGCATTTCAATCTGAAGAAATTGTTGAAAAAGTCGTACAAGAGCCTATTTGGAAACAAGCCTGGGTGTGGAGTGCGATTAAACAAGTGGCGGGTGCAGGTGTAGTGTTATTTATTTTATTCGGCATCGTGCGACCGGCATTGCGCAGTTATGTGAATAAAACGCCCGCAGGCGCTGCTGATGTTGCGGGCGCTAAAGGTACCTTGGCGATTGCGGGTAATACACAAGCTGCATTAACACGTAATCAAGATCCATCGCAATTGCCCGCACCCTTACATGTGTATGGTGATATTTTAAATATGGCACGAGCAATGGCCACCGATGATCCCAAACGAGTTGCTAAAGTAGTAAAGGATTGGGTTGGCGATGATGGCTGATGGTGAGCTACCCAAACTAAATGGCGCGCAACGCGCCGCTTTATTACTAATGGCGTTGGGTGAAAACCAAGCCGCTGAAGTGCTCAAGCATATGTCGCCTAAAGAAGTGCAAATGCTCGGCACGACGATGCGCGAATTTAATAATGTTACACAACCACAAATTGCCGCGGTATTAGATGAGTTTGCACAAAGCGTCGGTAATCAATCGTCGCTGAGTATCGGCGCTGATGATTATTTGCGCAAAGTATTGAATCGAGCCTTGGGTAAAGAAAAAGCCGGCAGTATCTTATCGCGCATTTCGATGGGCGCGAATACCAAAGGACTAGACACTTTAAAATGGATGGATCCGCGCATGATCGCGGAGTTGATAAAAAAAGAACATCCACAAATTATTGCCATTGTGATGGTGTATCTGGATAAAGAGCAAGCAGGCGCAGTATTAGGTTTGTTGCCAGAAGACATACGCGGTGACGTGGTTATGCGCATTGCTAATCTCGATGGTATTCATCCATCAGCGTTACTCGAATTAGATTCATTGCTGAATACGCGCTTTAGTGGTGACTTTGAAACTAAAGTAGCCAATGTGGGCGGTACACGGGTCGCGGCGGAAATTCTTAATAGTTTAAAAGGTAAATTAGGCGAAAGTGTCGTTAGTCAACTCGATGAAATTGATGCTGAAGTCAGTTCTAAAATTCAAGATCAAATGTTTATTTTTGAAAATTTATTAGATATCGACGACCGCGGCATGCAAACTTTATTGCGGGATGTTTCAACTGATAAATTAGTGTTGGCGTTAAAAGGCTCTAGTGTCGAAATGCAAGATAAAGTATTTAAGAATATGTCAAAACGCGCAGCTGAAATGTTGCATGACGATTTAGAATCGCGTGGCCCGGTCAAATTGTCGGAAGTCGAAGAGGCGCAGCGTGAAATTTTAACCACTGCGCGAAAGCTCGCCGATGATGGAAAAATCATGTTAGGTGGCGGAGGTGATGACTTTGTCTAACGTTATCACCAAAGATAAACTCGGTGATGCGAAGCGTTGGTCTATGCCCGGCGTGGATGCCGCGAAAGCGCCGCAGCGCGATTTAAATGTAAAAGATTACATCGAAGGTCTTGCTGCGTTAGGCGGAAAATTACCGACCAGTCGTGATTTGGAAAAACTACAACAGCAAGCGTACACGGAAGGTTATCAAGCAGGACATGCTGAAGGTTTGCAAGCGGCTGAGTTAGAAATACAGCAATCTATAGAATGGTTACGCAATACTTTAAAAGCATTGGAATCACCGATGCAGGATTTTGATCAAAATGTTAAACAAGAATTAGCGCAATTAGCTATCGCTATTGCGAAACAAGTCATTAAAGCGGAAATTAAACAAAATCCAGAAGATATTGTGTCCATTGTTAATGAAGCGATTGATGCTGTGCCTCCAGGTAGTAATCGTTTACATATTCATCTTAATCCTGCCGATGTTGCAAAAGCCCAAGAACATTTACAACAAAAAAACGCTACTACTGCTTGGGACTTTGTCGCGGATGCTGCGATTACGCGCGGTGGCTGCAAAGTGTTTGGTGATACCGCCTGTGTTGATTGTACGCTGGAAGTACGCATTGCAAAAATTGCTGCAAAGTTTCTCGATATTGCGGAAGAAGATAATAACGCTGTTGGTCAATTGTCAGTATAAATTTTAAAATGCAAACACCGACTAAAAATATTGATTGGCAACGTTTTCTGATTCAGTGTCGTAATGAATTAGCAACGCCTACGCCGACCTTAGAAGGACGGCTAACGCGTATTATTGGTTTGACATTAGAAGCGACAGGTTGCCAAGCAGCGATTGGTAGTCGTTGTTTTATTGAGGCAGCGCACAATCGTTCCATTGAAGCAGAAGTAGTGGGCTTTGCGGAAGGCCGTACTTTTTTAATGCCGATTGGTGACATGCACGGTTTAATTCCGGGTGCGCGCGTGATCACTAGCGATAAACACGATGATGTGCCAGTCGGGCAACAATTATTAGGTCGAGTATTAGATGGCACGGGGCAACCTTTAGATAATCGCGGGCCTTTAAAAATCGATGAATATCGTCCTTTGAGCGGTATTCCGATTAATCCTTTATCAAGACAACCGATCAACGAAGCATTAGATGTAGGCGTGCGCGCAATCAATGGTTTGTTAACGGTGGGTCGTGGCCAACGTATGGGTTTGTTTGCGGGCAGCGGTGTTGGTAAAAGTATGCTGCTCGGCATGATGACAAAATACACGCGCGCTGATGTTATTGTGGTGGGGCTCATTGGCGAACGCGGTCGTGAAGTAAAAGAATTTGTCCAAGAAATATTAGGTACTGAAGGTTTAGCGCGTTCAGTAGTAATTGCGGTACCAGCCGATCATTCGCCTTTATTGCGTGTACATGGCGCCTTGTTAGCAACCGCAATTGCAGAATATTTTCGTGATCAAGGATTACAAGTTTTATTGTTGATGGATTCGTTAACGCGTTTTGCACAAGCACAACGTGAAATCGCTTTAGCGATTGGTGAGCCGCCTGCGACGAAAGGTTATCCGCCGTCCGTATTTGCTAAAATCCCACAGTTAGTTGAACGTGCAGGGAATAGTGATGTAGGACAAGGTTCGATCACCGCGTTTTACACCGTATTAACGGAAGAAGATAGTAAAAGCGATCCTATCGCAGATGCGGCGCGCGCTATTTTAGATGGACATATTGTATTGTCCCGCAGTATTGCTGAAGGTGGACGTTATCCCGCTATTGATATGGAAGCTTCTGTTAGTCGTTTAATGCATGTTATTTCAAATAGCGAACATCAAAAACTAGCGATTCGTTTTCGTCGTTTGTATTCAAAATATGAAGCTAATCGTGATTTGATCAATATCGGCATGTATCAAGAAGGCAGCGATCCTGAATTAGATCAAGCGATTTTATTAAGAAACAATATGACCGGCTATTTAAGTCAGCACATGCATCAAGCGATTGACATGCCGCAAAGTTTGCAAGGTCTGCGGCAAGTTTTTGCTGATCAGCCCGATCTAAATACATTGAGTAGTTAATTGTACGCAGTATGAAAAAATTTAAACAGCTAAGTACCGCGAGCCATATCAAAGAAGCCGTAGAGAAAAAAAAAGCCCAAGAAATAGCGGTGTTATTAACTCAAAAGAAAGCGATGGATGCACAGCTTAAAGAGTTGGTTAATTATTGCGAAGAATTTGCACGTAAAAATACACTGGCTCAATTAAATGGCGGTATGGGGATTACCGAATTGCAAATTCAGCGAGCTTTTCTCAATCGGGTCAGTGCTGCAATAGAATATCAAAATAAACAAATTAGCCAGTTAATGCAAAAAATAGATCAACTCGTCAGCGAATGGCAAAGAGCGCATATTGATCAAAAAGCCTTGCATAAAATGTTGTTGTTGTTGCAAAAAGAAGAAGAACAAAGCGAAGATAGGCAAGTGCAAAATGAATCCGATGATCGTGCCATTCAGCAATTCTTAGAAAAACATCAAATATCATAAGCCCACTTAATCCCCTTTAATTTCAGTGACATTGGCCTGAAGTTTGCAATTACCTTCCGTAATGTAATTAATTCTAGGTAAGATCAACACAGGATGTGGCAATGGATATCATGCAAATAATAAGCGGCAGTGCTAACGCCGACGCTACATTGCCTAATTTAGCGGCTAATCCTGATTCCAATTTGACGTCTAATCTGTTTAATCAGCTATTAACCGGTGATATTAACCAACTTTTAAATGCACCATCATCTTTGATAAATAATGCGCCAAGCCTCGCGCTTAATACGGGTGCTGCATTAAATCTTATGCCCGTGGATATTGAGTCCACCATTGCTGCTAGTAGGGGTGAATTATTGCCGATCCAGAGCGGCAATAATTTGCCGAACGAGATGAAGGTCGCGATGCCGTTTCCAACAAAAAATGCTGCATCAACAGTTGACGCAGTGAATCTTAAAATAATCAAACCTATTGTTGAACTCACATTAAATTCGGTGCCGTCGTTAGTGTTAAGCAACCAAGAAATTAAAACAGATAAAAAAGATGCAGTTGAAGCAACGACTGACTTATTGGATATTTCCGTCAATGCCGATGCCGTCATTCCCTCGATGCCAGAATTAATTAATCTTGTGCCTGTAACACCAATACCCACATCGGCGATAGTCTTTTCAGTAAAGCCAGCGGCTAATAATTCGCTGCTAACGTCAACGCCGCTGAATAGTGCGCAATCCACATTGTCTGCACCGCAGCTTAGAGCTCCTTCTGCCGCAGCAATATCCACAGTCATTAATATACCCACCCTAGTTGACACTGCAATTTTGTCGCAAGCTGCTAATACCCATCTAAATAATGACACTCTACATAATGTAACGGCTAGTCATGTTGATCCAGCAAAAGTTATAAACGAACAAAATGCAGCCATTAATGTAAATCCTGCGACTTTATTAGCTCAGCCGGTGGTAAATATGACGGCGCCGGCCGGAATAACTCTAACCGCGACACCCGTGATTGAAAGGAATGCTGCAACGGTAGTGGCGAGTGGGAATCTTGTACCTTATAAATCGCAACAAGGCTTAGGTTTGCAAGGGAACGCTACTATTAGCGAGGTGAATGTAAGTGCAAGTGCAAGTATCACCAATGTTACTTCAGGCAGTCTTAATATTGCGAATTTATCGGGCGCTGTTTCAAGTCCGCTTATTCATATGGCTGGCACTATCGATACGCCGCTGCAAGAAATAAATATGTCTTCCTTAGCAAGCGATAGCGTCAGTGATTTACAGCTGAATGCACAAACACTTAGCAATGCCGCGTCATCGCTAGTCACTGATGAATCTGTCATAACGAACAATACTGCTAGCAATGCTATTGTTTTAAATACGACGCCCCTTAACAATAATATCGTCAGTAATAACACGTCTGCAACGAATATTGCGAATCAGATGAATACGGCTACTCTTTTATCGCCAGCGGCTGCGCCCGAACAAATTGCGTGGTTAGTACGTGACGGTCAACAGCGTGCACAATTTAATTTGCATCCTGCTGAATTAGGCCAATTAAATATTCAAATACAGACGCGCAATAATGAAGTAAATGTGCAAATCATGGCCAATAATTTGGCGCAAACCGCATTAGAACAATACCTACCACAATTACGCGAAGCTTTACAAAGCCAAGGGTTTCAATTGGTCCATACCCAAATTTTACCGTTAGATTCACAGCCTGCTGCTAATGCGCAAGCGACCAGTTCGTCGCAACAACATTATTTTCAACAAGCGAATCAATTCGGTGGTGCGGATGCCCATGCGCAACAACAACACGACAAATCGGCGGCCAATAATCGTGCAGGCGAGCATGCAGTTGATAAGCCGGATGAGTTAAATAGTCTAATCCAAACATCTACTAAAAATTTAATGAGCGAAATTGATTACTACGCTTAATTAAATTCGTTTCTTCGTATTTCCCTCGCAGCCAAATTTTTGGCGCTGTTAATATATTGACCCATATTTTGCTATTTATTGGCGTTTCCGGTGTGGCACGTCGATTGCATTATCCCTATCAAAGGCCAATTAATAGACGCAAAGGAGTGCGCTGTGAATAAATTTATTCTACCGGGGGTTTTTGGATTACTGGCGGTCATTATTGCGGTGTTGTCTACCGTGTTAGTAATGAACAGTAATTCGCACGATGAAAAACCCGTTGCTGCTGCCGCTGCTAAAGACGCAGAAGCCACTGAAACTGAAGCCGGCGCAGATGGTGCGGCCGAAGGTGAAGAAGGCGAGGAAGGTGAAGACGCGGCAGAAGGTGAGGAAGGCGAAGCTAAACCTGTCGCTTTAATTTACGAACAGGTCAATCCTGGTTTTGTAGTGAATATTTTAGACGGTAAAAAAAGTCGCTTTATGCAAGTCGATGTTACAGTCGCGGCTAGCAAGCAAGAAAGTCTCGAAGCTTTTAAAACCCATATCCCCGCTATTCGTAACGATCTCGTCATTTTACTGGGATCACAAGTTATTGAAGTGCTGCGCACGACCGAAGGCAAAGAACAGTTACGTAAAGATGTTCTAGCGACTACTCAAAAAGTGTTGACCAATATAACCGGCGAACCGCAAATCGAAGAGGTTTATATCACGCGCTTGGTTATCCAATAATCATGGCTTCGAAAGATGTACTCAGCAAAGACGAAATGGATGCGTTAACCGATAACGCATACGAAGAAGAAATTGTGATTGAGAAAAATGGAAAGCCAGCAGGTGGACGTGTATTGCAATATGATTTTCATCAACCCGCACATTTATTGAAAGCCCGTTTACCTGCACTTGATATGATTAATGAACGCTTTTGCAAGCTGTTTCAGAATGGTTTATTTAATCTGTTGCATCACATGGCGGAAATTACCAGCAGTGAAATAGAAATGCTTAAGTACACGGATTTTATTAATAGCGTGGCATTAGACGCCAGCATTAGTCGTGCAAAAATTCCAGAATTGAATGGCGCGTTTTTAATTATCTTAGATGCGTCATTGGTGTACGTGATCGTTGATTGTTTTTTTGGCGGCCCAGGACGCAGTCGTGCTAGCACCGGTGAACGTGAATTCACCTCCTTAGAAGCACGCATAATAGAAAAATTGCTAACCAGTGCGTTTAAAGATTTGCAAAATGCATGGAGACCGGTTGCGCAATTAACATTTGAATATATGCATCAAGAGCGTCATGGCCAATTAGAAGGCTTGGGCGATACCAGCGAAATCATGGTGCGTTCGCGTTTCAAAATTACCATTGGTGATGAAGTCAGTGAAATGCAAATTGTTTTGCCTTTTTCATTATTAGAACCCTTGCGACCTTTGTTAGCGTCTGGCGTGCGTAAAGAACATCCAGAATCAGATGATAGTTGGGTGCGTTTATTAACTGATCGCGTGCAAGAAACCCATGTCGGCATCAGTGCTATTTTTGCCGAAACAGATATTACCTTGGGCGAATTATTATCATTAAAAGCCGGCGATTTTATTTCGCTTATGATGGAAGAAGATACGGTGGTGTATGCCGATGAAATTGCATTGTTTAAAGGCAAGATAGGTGTTTCTAATCAAGCCGCAGCGGTGCGTTTAACGGAATGGATCAAGCCAGAAAATCGTTAATTATTTACTTAAGCAAGGAAGCAAATCATGGCCAGCAATGAAGCAAAAGCCAATATGACTCAAAATCTAGATGTGGTTCAAGATATTAAAGTTACTTTGTCGATGGAGTTGGGGCGTACCGAAATTACTATTCGTGAATTGTTGCGACTTAATCAAGGCTCCGTCATAGAACTTGCGCGCATGGTTGACGAACCCATGGATGTATTAGTTAACGGTACCTTAGTTGCGCATGGCGAAGTGGTCGTTATTGATGACAAGTTTGGGATTCGTTTAACCGATGTGGTGAGTCCTTCTGAACGTATGCGCCCTCTAAAATAAATATAGAACCAGCTTATTATGAATTATAAAAACCTCATGCTTGTCCTTGTTTTATTAACGCAAGCAATGCCGGTAGCGGCAGAACCTATAAACCCTGGCAGCGCCTTGCAAATGATCAGCGCTTTAGGTTTGGTCATTGTTATTATTTTAGCCTTATCCATCAGCGCAAAAAAACTGCAAGGTGGCTTTGTTAAGCAGCAAACTAATTTAAAAATTGAGCAATGGCTCAGTTTAGGGCCAAAAGAAAAGATTCTTATTATTCGTGCCGATGATCAGCGTTTACTGTTAGGTGTAAGTGCTGCAGGCATTCATTTGTTAGACAAGCTCAAAGCGAGCGATGACAATCTTGGCCTAGCGGCGCAGATTGAAAAAAACACGAGTCCCTTTGCCTCTTTACTAAAAAAGTATCAAGACCTTAAGCAAGGCAAGGCAGGGGATACGCATGAATAAATCCACTGTTTCTGTTTTTTATTTTATACGGATCCTACTCAGTATTGCTTTAGTGTTTTTACCCATGGTCTGCGCGCTTGCCGCGCCTGCAGGATTAGAAACCATTACGGTTAAAACTCAGGGTAATGGCGAACAAACGTATACCTTGACGCTGCAAGCATTAATTTTTATGACAGGCTTGACCCTGTTGCCGACGTTTTTATTAATGATGACATCTTTCACGCGAATCATTGTTGTATTAGCAATTTTGCGTCAAGCCATCGGTACTACTCAAACACCTTCGAATCAAATTTTAATTGGTTTAGCGTTATTCCTAACTTTTTTTATTATGGCGCCAGTATTCGATAAAATTTACGCCAACGCCGCACAACCTTATATGGATGGCGCGATGGGCACAACGGAAGCTTTAAAAGCGGGATCAATACCATTGCGTGAATTTATGTTAGCGCAAACGCGTGAATCGGATTTAGCTTTATATATCAACATCGGTGGTTACAAAAGTCCTGAGCAAGCGAGTGATATTCCGTTTTCCGTTATTTTGCCGGCTTTTGTTACTAGCGAATTAAAAACCGCTTTTCAAATTGGATTTTTATTATTTATCCCATTTTTGATTATTGATCTGGTCGTAGCCAGTGTCTTGATGTCAATGGGAATGATGATGCTGTCACCCTTGATTATTTCGTTGCCCTTTAAAATTATGTTATTTGTTTTAGTTGATGGCTGGGCGTTGGTTTTAGGAACGCTGGCTAATAGTTTTTATATTAATACTTAGAAAAAGGAAGCAATAACATGACGCCGGATGTCGTTATTCATATAGGTAAAGAAGCTTTATGGGTGCTGCTGCAAATTGGTGCGCCATTATTGCTATCGGCACTTATTGTTGGTTTAGTGATTGGTATGTTGCAAGCAGCGACTCAAATTAATGAAATGACCTTGAGTTTCATTCCCAAAGTATTGGTGTTAATGGCGACATTGTGTTTGACCGGCTCTTGGATGTTACAAACATTGATCAATTACACGCGTTCGCTGATTGAAAGTATTCCAGGTTTAATCGGTTAGTTATTCAATGCAAACCATTGCATTAGATGTTCGCTTTATTAATGAATGGCTAGGTACTTTTTTTTGGGTATTAACGCGCATTTCGGCAGTCTTTTCTATTGCGCCCGTTTTAGGTTCCAGGCTTATTCCTATGCGGATTCGGCTGATGTGCGCTTTGTCGATTACGTTTTTAATTGTCGCCACCATGAAAACGCCCGTTAGTATTGAGCCTTTTTCTGCCGCAGGATTCATCACGACTATTAATCAAATTCTAATTGGCGTGATTATTGGATTTATTTTACAAATTGCATTTAATGCAGTGATGGCCGCAGGTGAACTGATGGCGATGACCATGGGCTTGGGCTTTGCACAAATGATGGATCCGCAAAATGGTGCACAGGTTCCGGTGGTGAGTCAGTTCTATGTGATCATGTCGATATTATTGTTTTTATCATTTGATGGGCATACGGCGCTTATTTTATTAACAACTGAAAGCTTTCAATACTTGCCAATTTCAGCGCAAGGTTTGTCACGCGAATTATTTTTAGACGTTGCACAATCAGGTTCATTATTATTTTTGGGCGGTTTATTAATAGCCTTGCCTTTAGTTACGGCCTTGTTGATCGTTAATATCAGCATGGGGCTTATGACACGTTCGGCGCCGCAATTAAATGTTTTTTCAGTAGGTTTCCCGCTCACGATGTTGTTAGGTTTTGTCATGATGTTATTTATGCTACCGATATTTGCACCAGCTTTTCAACATTTGATCGAGCAGTCTTATGATTGGTTGCATCAATATTTATTAAAGACTAACTAAAATGTCAGAATCTGAATCCGGTCAAGAACGCACAGAAGAACCCACGAGTAAACGCCTTGATGATGCGCGTAATGAAGGTAATATTGCGCGCTCCAAAGAATTAAATACCATGATGGTAGTAACCGGCGGCGCAGTCATTTTATGGACATTGGGACCTAGTTTAACGACGCAATTTATCAGTTTATTAAAAGGCAGTTTTAAAATATCGCGAGAAACTATTTTTAATGAAAATGCCATGTTGCTGACGTTTACCGATATGTTAGTCAACACTTTGATTATTTTTTCACCTCTTATGTTAGCCATGGTCGTTTTGGCAATTGGCGCACCATTGATGTTAGGCGGCTGGTCATTTAGTACGGATGCGTTAATGCCAAAGTTTAGTCGGCTTAGTCCTTTGCAAGGCTTTAAACGTATGTTTGGTCTTAATGGCGTTGTTGATCTAGTCAAGTCATTATTAAAGTTTGCTTTGCTCTCGATTATTACCTTGATTGTTTTACATAATAATTTTGACAAAGCCGTGATTATGGGAACTGCTAATGATAGTGAAGTCATTGGCGATAGCATGCAACTTATTATTTCATCCACGGTATTTTTGTCACTGGCGTTAATTGTGATTGCGGCGATTGATGTGCCGTACCAGTTATGGGATCACTTGCGAAAATTACGCATGACGCGTCAAGAGTTGCGTGATGAAATGAAGCAAACCGAAGGTAATCCTGAAATTCGTGGGCGCATACGTCAAGCGCAACGTGAAATTGCGAAGCGTCGCATGCTTGCCGATATCCCGAAAGCAAATGTTATTTTAATGAACCCGACTCACTTTGCGGTTGCGTTGCAATACGATCAAGATAAACATGTGGCACCTGTTATGTTAGCGAAAGGCACTGATCAGTTGGCATTTAAAATTCGTGAAATTGCACAAAAACACAAAATCCCCATTTATGAAGAACCGCGTTTAACGCGTGCTATTTATTACAATACTGATCCGGGTGAATTAATTCCGAAGCCTTTATATGTCGCAGTAGCACAGGTATTAGCGTATATCTTGCGCTTGCAACGGGTGCGTCGTGAAGGTGGTTTGTGGCCGAATAAGCCTGTAATTCAAGATATACCGGATGATTTAACTAAACCTATTTATGAACGTACGGTAAAAGCATAATGCAGGCATCAAAACTGCATAGTGTGTAAGTGACGGAACAACGTCAAAGAATCGTCTGCTGGAGCAGTCGATAAAGCGCAACAAGGACGTCAGTTATATGGCATTTTTCAAAGAACTTACGCGCAATGGATTAGGCGCACCATTATTAGTTGTCATGATTTTGGCGATGATGATAGTGCCGATGCCGACATTTCTATTAGACATATCATTTACTTTTAACATCGCGTTATCGTTAATTGTGTTATTGGTAAGCATTTATAGTTTAAGACCTTTAGATTTTTCGTCTTTCCCCACGGTTTTATTGGTCGCCACGATGTTGCGTTTAGCGCTGAACATCGCGTCCACGCGTGTAGTGTTAATGGAAGGCCACACCGGCACAGCATCAGCAGGCGCGGTTATCGAATCTTTTGGTGAATTTGTAATTGGCGGTAATTATGCCGTCGGTTTAGTGGTGTTCGCTATTCTCGTTATTATCAACTTTGTAGTTGTTACCAAAGGTGCCGGGCGCGTGTCGGAAGTGTCCGCACGTTTTACTTTAGATGCAATGCCTGGCAAACAAATGGCGATTGATGCGGATTTAAATGCCGGTCTAATTAATCAAACCGAAGCGCGTATTCGCCGCGAGGAAGTCAGTCGCGAAGCGGATTTTTATGGCTCTATGGATGGCGCATCCAAATTTGTTCGTGGTGATGCGATCGCCGGTATTTTAATTTTATTTATTAATATCGTGGGTGGCATTGCGATTGGTGTAGGCCAACATGATTTAGCATTTAAAGTTGCTGTGCATAACTACACTTTGTTGACCATCGGGGATGGTTTAGTAGCACAACTACCTTCTTTGTTATTGTCTACTGCTGCTGCCATTATTGTCACGCGGGTTTCTAGCTCACAAGACATGAGTGATCAAATAATAAAACAAATGTTTACTGATCCACGTGCTTTGTGGATTACCGCTATCATTATTGGTTTGTTAGGCCTAATTCCTGGTATGCCCAATGTTGCATTTTTACTATGTGCGGGTGGTTTAGCGTTTATGGCCAAAACGATGGCGCCTAAAGAAGACGATGAACCGGATGTCATTATAGAACCTGAAAAAATAAAAGGTGATAACAGTAACGCCGCACAAAATGTAGATTTAAGTTGGGACGATATGAAAGCCATCGATATCGTCGGTTTAGAAGTCGGTTATCGCATTATTCCATTAGTCGATCAAACGCAAGGCGGTCAATTGATGGGACGTATCAAAGGCGTGCGTCGTAAACTTTCGCAAGACTTAGGTTTTTTGGTGCAGCCAGTGCACATTCGCGACAACTTAGATTTATCACCTAATCGTTATCGTATTACCTTGATGGGTATTCCTGAAGGCGAAGGCGATGTTTATCCGGATAAAGAATTAGCGATTAATCCTGGACATGTGTTTGGTACGATTGAAGGTATTTCTACGCGTGATCCTTCTTTTGGTATGCCAGCATTTTGGATTGATCCTGGTCAAAAAGATCATGCGCAAACCTTAGGCTATACCGTGGTTGATGCGGGCACAGTAATCGTTACACATTTAAGTAAATTATTACAAGAACATGCTCATGAGTTAATGGGCTATCAAGAAGTAGAACGCTTGATGGAAAATTTAGCGAAGACTGCGCCTAAATTAGTAGAAGATTTAATTCCTAAAGCATTACCGATGGCGACAGTGTTACGTGTATTACAAAACTTGTTGCAAGAAGGTATCCCCATTAAAAATATGCGCACGATTGCCGAAACCTTGGCCGAACATGCGCGTAATCATTCTGATGCAGATAGCTTAACGGCAGTAGTACGTGTTGCATTGCGGCGTTTGATTATGCAGCAAATCGCCGGTATGAGTGATGAAATTCCCGTCATTACCTTGGCGCCAGATTTGGAACGATTGTTGCAAAGAGCTATTACGCAAGGTCCTGAAGGTGGTGTTGGTATTGAACCTGGATTAACTGAGCGCTTACATCAAAATTTAAGTGAGTGTGTGCAACGGCAAGAAGCTTCTGGACAACCTGCAATTTTATTAGTACCGCCGGCATTGCGTTTATGGTTAGCAAAATTATTCCATCATGCAGTACCAGGATTAAATGTTTTGTCGTATACGGAAATGGTAGAAGATAAAAAAATCCGGGTGGTGTCTAGCATCGGCGGAGAATTAACAGGCCAAGTCGCAAATCGGATTGCAGCGGCCTAAATATTGAAAACAAGGATCGTGTGGTTACACGGAGGTAAAAGTAATGAACATTAAACGCATTCATGCCGCTGACATTCGCAGTGGTTTACGTAAAGTAAAAGAAGAGTTAGGCCCCGACGCGGTTATTCTCGCTAATCGTCGCACCGCGACCGGTATTGAAATTGTTGCTGGTATTAATCTCGACGATCCTTGGGCAATGAATCAAGCCAATATTAAAAGTGATGCGCGCCCTCAGGTTAATTCTTCAGCCGCGATCGCCACTAATAATAATGAACGGATTATGCACGAAGCGTATTTAGGTAATAAACCGCCAGTAAGTCAAGCTCGCATTTTATCGAATGCGACGGGTGCTTATAAACCACAGTTTCCTAAACTCAACAGCAATCTGGATAATACGGTTGATAGAATAGAAACTGCGCAACGGACGCAAGCTTCCGCTATTCAATTCTCGGCTACGCAGGCCTCAGCTACTCAACAGTTGGCGGCTAAAGCCAAAGTTATTGCCTTGAAGCAACATCAACAATCGCAAAAGTTAAATGCAGAAAATAAAGTTCTTAAAGAAGCTATAAAAAAATTAATGTTGCAACAAAAAAATAACGCCGCCACCTTGTCGAGTTTAACTGCGCAAGCGAGCCAGAAACAAAATATTAGCAGTGGCGATATCGTTAAACTGCAAGCGCCCATGCTGCGCACCGTGCAAAAAGAAATAGATCAGCTGCGTAATTTGATGGTTAATCAATTGGATTATATGGGTTGGGGCAAGTGGTCGGAACAAAGTCCTATTCAAAGTGCAGTATTGCGCCAATTAACACGCATTGGTCTAGATGCTGAACAATGTAAACGTATTGTAAATCAACTGGGCGTGTGTACGGATAAAAGCATTGCCTGGCGTAAAGCTTTGGGCTTATGGGCATCTGAAATTCGTGTGAATGGTGATGACATCATTCAACAAGGTGGCATCGTGGCGTTAATAGGACCGACAGGTGTTGGTAAAACTACCACGGCCGCAAAATTAGCGGCGCATGCAGCGAAACGTTATGGTCGTAAAAATATTGCTTTAATCAGTAGCGATCATTATCGCGTAGGCGCACATGAACGCTTAATGAGTTTTGGTCGAGCCATTGGCGTCTCAGTATTAACCGCTGCTGATGATAATGAATTAAAAGATTTATTAAGTGGCTTACGACATAAAAAATTAGTCATTATAGATACCGCGGGTATTAATCCACGGGATATAGACGCAGCTAAAGATACCATTTCATTAGCTCAACACTTTCCTAGCGTACGTAACTATTTGGTTATGTCAGCTAATACACAATCTGCGGCGTTGGATCAATTAACTCAGGCCTATCGCAAAATCCCGTTAAGTGGCTGCATTATTAGTAAATTAGATGAAGCAGCCAGCTTAGGCGAAGTGCTTAGCGTGGTATGTAAACATCGTTTAGCAATTTCTTATGTAACTACCGGTCAAAATGTACCGAATGATATAGAAGTCGCAAAAGTATCGCGCTTACTCAGCAAAGCAGTGGCATTAGCCAGTCGTAAAGTTGTGAAGTTAGACGAAAATATGTTGGCTATGCGCTACGGCGACATTATGCGCCGCAATCAGCAAAAACCTACATCAACAACACGCAGCGTAATGGCAAAACCGATAGCTAATATGCAGCACAGCGTGCAACGCCAAAGCGCTTAAGCGTTGCGATAATATTAGGAGAATGCTGAACATATGGAACATGTTGCACGTTTATTACCCGACAATAATCCTGGCCCGGTGCGTGTTATCGCCGTTACCAGTGGCAAGGGCGGCGTTGGAAAAACGAATGTATCAATTAATTTAGCGACGGCCTTAGCTAATCGTGGTCAAACGGTCATGTTAATGGATGCCGATTTAGGATTGGCGAATGTTGATGTGGTGTTAGGTTTGCATCCTGAATATAACTTGTCGCATGTAGTGTCAGGCGAAAAAACCTTACAAGAGATTATTGTTGAAGGTCCTTCCGGCGTCTTAGTTGTGCCTGCATCTTCTGGAGTACAAAAAATGGCGGAATTAAATTCAGCCGAAAATGCAGGTTTGATTCGTGCTTTTAGTGATTTAACCGGACGCATTGACACCTTAGTTATTGATACAGCGGCAGGCATTGCTAATAGTGTTATTAGCTTTTGTCGCTCTGCTACGGATATTGTCGTGGTGGTCTGTGATGAGCCTGCTTCTATAACCGATGCTTATGCTTTAATAAAAGTGTTAAATCGCGATCACAAAGTACGTCGTTTTAAAATTCTCGCTAACATGGTGCAGTCTTCGGCGCAAGGCAGTGAGCTATACACAAAATTATTTAAAGTCGCGAATCGTTTTTTAGATATTAATTTAGAGTATATCGGCATGATCCCGCAGGATGAGTATTTGCGTAAAGCGGTGCAAAAACAATGGACCGTGGTTAATGCATATCCTCGTAGTAGATCCGCTAGCGCGTTCATGAAACTTGCTGCGAGTGTTGTGCAATGGGAAAGAGTGGATTCGAAAGGTAATTTAGAATTTTTCTTTGAGCGTTTAGTGACAAATTCCTGATATTAAACGTCATTGATGCAAATGCGTGGAGCAAATGTTATGAATGGGTATGCTATGTATGCCAAGACTGAAGTTGATAATGCCGATGACGTTCTGCAGAAGCATGCGCCTTTGGTAAAAAAAATAGCCTATCACTTGATGGGGCGTCTACCTGCAAATATACAAATAGATGATTTGATCCAAGCCGGTATGATCGGTTTAATGGAAGCCGTAAAAAATTATGATGCTGCTCAAGGCGCGAGTTTTGAAACTTACGCGGGCATTCGCATTCGCGGTTCCATGTTAGATGAAGTCCGTACCGGCGATTGGACACCTCGATCAGTTCATCGTAAGCAACGTGAGCTAAGTGAAGCTATGCGAAAAGTCGAGCATCGCAAAGGTGGTGATGCAAAAGATCATGAAGTCGCCGCTGAAATGGGCATTTCATTAAATGAATATCATAGTATTTTAGCGGATGCGAGTGGCGCTAAATTATTTAGTTTAGACGGCAATGGTGAAGATGATGATGACTATTATCAAAATTATGCGATTTCGCCGGATGCAGATCCTTTAAAACAAATTACCGATACGCGTTTTAGAAAATCGTTGGCGGATGAAATTCGACGTTTACCTAAACGTGAAGCATTAGTTATGTCTTTATATTATGAACAAGAAATGAATCTACGTGAAATTGGTGACATTTTAAGCGTGAGTGAATCACGCGTGTGTCAAATCCATGGCGAGGCTTTAACTCGCTTGCGCACCCGTATGCGTGATTGGTTACAACGTGATGATGAATAACTGCTGACATTTTTATGAAACAACTTGATCTTATAAGTTTAGCCGGTATTTTAATCGCCTTTAGTGCGATTATTATTGGTTTTCAGTTAGAAGGTGGTCAAGGTGTTTTATGGCATAGCACGGCCGCGATAGTAGTACTAGGCGGCTCGATTGGCGCAACGTTATTGCAAACGCCGAAAAGCG
Source organism: Gammaproteobacteria bacterium (assembly GCA_013817245.1). NCBI lineage: Bacteria > Pseudomonadati > Pseudomonadota > Gammaproteobacteria > Gammaproteobacteria bacterium. Next base: position 198,334 of record JACDDA010000004.1, on the reverse strand, counting down.
CATTAAAACAAGCATTAACGTTACTACCTTGGGTATTGTGGCCACCTGAATATGATGGTGACCAAGTTACGCGGCGGGTAGTCAACTGGAGTAATTTAGTTCGTCGCGACGGTGTATTGGGTTTAGAAAAATTAGCTCAAAAAGAACCCGATGCTTTTACTAAGCATGCACTAGAGTTATTAGTTGATGGCCATGATGCGGTAAACATTCGCCGGGTTATGACGATGGAATTAAAAACACGTGCTGATACTAATTTACAAGCTGCTGATGTGTTTGAGGGTATGGGCGGTTACAGTCCTACGCTTGGCATATTAGGCGCGGTGTTGGGTTTGATTCAGGTTATGCAGCATTTAGATAACCCCGATTTGTTGGGTGCGGGGATTGCAACTGCGTTTGTTGCTACAGTATATGGCGTAGGTTTTGCAAATTTGATTTGTTTACCTGCCGCTCAGAAATTACGAAATTTAATTTATCAACAAGAAAAAATTCATACCGTATTACTCGATAGCATCACCGCGATTGCCGACGGTGATAATCCTCGTTATATAGAACAGCGCTTAAAGGCGTATTTTAATTATGCATGAGCGTCGTCATCATTTGCATGCTAAATCCGGTAAGCGCGATCGTTGGATGGTGTCGTATGCCGATTTTATGACCTTATTGTTTGGTTTGTTTGTCGTTATGTATGGATTTTCCATCAGCAACGACGCAAGTTACCGAACTATTCCAAGCACTATTGCAAAAGCGATTCAAGAACAAACCCAAAGCAAACCTGCGGTTGAAGTACCAGAAGTGGTTCCGCCGATTCCGCCCGAAGATGTTTTAATTAAAAAAATGGCAGATAGTGTACAAGCCAGTGTCGCGCCCTGGATTGATAATGGTTTGATTCAAGTAAAACAAACACCCGCATGGTTAGAAATAGAAATTAACGCTAATCGCCTATTTGAAACGGGCAGTGCGCAACCTTCTGCTGAAGCAGCCCCTATTTTAAAATCATTAGCTGATGCGTTAATCACTTTTTCAAATGCATTGCATGTTGAAGGTTACACGGATAATTTGCCGATCAGTAATAATCGCTATCCATCCAATTGGGAATTATCTAGCGCACGCGCATCTCAAGTGGTGCGCATGTTAATTAGTAAAGGCATAGATCCCAATCGCTTAGCGGCAGTGGGTTATGGAGAGTATCGACCTATTGCAGAAAATACTGATGAAGCAGGGCGAATGCGTAATCGTCGAATTGTATTGCGAGTGTTGGCAGCGGAAGATCCGCATCAATATATTATGTTTCAAGCAAAGCCTAATGGTAGTGCGCCATCGGTAGCGACACCATGACTACGCGCATTGATAAAACCCGTCTGGATAAAATAACGCCATCTACTGCGTTACAAGATACCACTTCCAAACCACGTAAAAACAAAACGGCGCAAACAACAGCAGACTCGACGCCGCAGAAAAAACGCCAATCTCGGCAGAAGAAATTACCGCGCTTTGACGATTATGCATAAGCGCTGTGTCACCAGGTAAGGCGGAAACTACGGACACCGGCTCGATCGCAGACTTTTTGCGAACTTGCATCACCCCCCAATCGGTGCCCGTAGTTAACCCGCTCCACATCACCTTGCCATTACGCATTGCAGAGGCTGGCACTTTGGCCATTAAATCGTGCGTCCACTGAAAGAACATCCGTAACCTCCAAACCTATTTGTCGTGTTGCTAAATTTAAAATGTAAGTGCGTTTAGTAATTTTTATGCGGTCGCAACCATTTGCACCTGCGGCAGCTTGAAGCTCGACTTGCAATAAACTAACAGTAGAAAATTGCGCATCGCTGTTGTTGCTAGTTTGGATTACGGCGTAACCATAATTATTGGCTGGACTAAAAAACCATAAATATTCAATGAGTTGTTGGTACGCGGCATTATCGAAAGGTGTTTGTTCGTATTCGCCTGCTGATTCATCGTACATCCCGCATTTAAAAACACGTTGCAAGATCCAATTGCTACTGTTGGGTGCGCGTAGAAATTCAAAATAAAAAGGCATTTCTTGGGCGCTAATGACCGGCGCCGTTATATTGCGCGTTAATGCAGCTTGATTAGCATAAATGGCGGCTTCTGGCATATCGTTAGCGCAAACACGGTGGGTACTGGTACTAGACGATATATCGCTCATGCGTACATGTTGAATAGTTATAAATACGCCAGCCGGAGGTGAGGTTTCTTGATAAAAATTATTGGGTGTACGTTGGTTTTGATAAACCGCTTGCATAGCGGTTTGCGCTAATGCGCGACTTTGATCAGGAAGAGTACTAGCAGGTGTTGTGGATGGATTATCACTACCGTCATCTTGGCAAGCCGATAAGCACAGCATACAAAACGCTATACTAAAAATGGTCATTAACCTTGCCATTGCATCCATTCCTCACAAAAAAACCACACGAGGAAGGCGTACGATAAAAAATCGTACTTGCAGACGAGCACTAAGACTTCAATGTCTTAGTTGTTGCGCATTGCATCAATCCCCATTGAGACTATCGGCCGCCAGCGAGTTTTCTTGAGGCCGGCGTTGAGGCCTATATAAATCTAAAATAAATCTAAAATTTTTCAAAAATCGGCTTATAAAAGCCGACTAAACCTTCATAAATTGATTTTTTGGCCGACAAAGTAGCAATGGCCAGGCTGCGGCCCCCAGGTGGATCGGGGATCGGTGGATCGGTGGAGATGTTAATTTATAGCGACAGGGATGCGCTCATGCGCTTAGTTGTAAGTAGTCCTAGCAATAGCAATGTGGTATCGACTGAAAATTCGTTCGGCGATAATCCTATTATTATTAAAGCCTTGTTGGTGGGTGATGACATTGGTTTGTTTGCACGTTTCAAACAACGTTTTTCCCGCATGCATAGCTGCCAGGTTGAGTTAGATTATGTTGATAATTACGAAGAAGCGCTGGATCGCATTTTATCGAGTGGGCATCACCTTTATTTTATTAATGAAGTTATTAAAAACGAAAGTGGCGTTACATTAATAAAGAAACTGCATGGGCACGGCACGACAAAAACTATTTTTTTCATTGCTGAATTACCAGAACTGCCGCATGAAGCGCAGCTGCCGAATGTTATATTACTGCTGAACTTACATATTGATGATGATTGGTTTGAACGCAAAATTCTGACCAGTTTGCATGATTTATCAGTGCGCCAACAATTAGAAGAACGCGACCGCGATTATCAACGTATCTTAGGTTATATAGACGAGTTTGTTTACATTCGCGAATTGCCTACACAAAAATCACCTTTTGGAAAAGTGCGTTATGCCAGCCCGCGTGTCTATGACATCTTGGGTTATGCGCCAGAGGAAATGTTAGGTGATTCTGTTATCTGGAAAAACATGACGCATCCAGATGATTTAGATTGGTTACATGATATTGAGTGGTTCGCTCATCAAATGCGCGATGTAAGTCGTTTGCCAGAATTTACCCACATCACGCATGAAACACGGATTAAACCTAAACATTTAAAAGATTATATTTGGTTAGAAGATAAGCTAATCCCATTTTTTGAAGAAGATGGTCGCTTAACGCATTTTATTGGAGTAGCTCGGGATATTACACGTTGGAAACGGATGGAAGATCAGCGTCGGCATGATGCTTTACACGATCCATTAACGGGTTTAGCCAATAGAACCTTGTTCATTGATCATCTCAATAATGCCATCTTGCGTATTCAACGTCGTCCAGAATCTCAATTTGCGGTTTTGTTTATTGATCTTGATCGATTTAAAAACATCAATGATGTAATGGGTCATAAGTATGGTGATAAATTATTAATTGCGATTGGCGAACGCTTACAACAATTTATTCGTCCTGGCGATACGGTGGCCCGATTAGGTGGAGATGAGTTTTCTATTTTACTAGAAGAAATAGCCTACGCCGATGATGCGACGTTTATATCGGATAGAATTCAAGATTTATTATCCTCGCCATTAGCACTAGATAACAAAGAAGTTTTCACTACCGCGAGTATAGGTATTGCATTGAGCACGGGTAATTACCACAGCGCTGAAGATATGTTGCGTGATGCAGATACTGCAATGTATAAAGCCAAAGCGGAAGGGCGCGCACGTTATGAAATTTTTGACGCTGAATTGCATGCTAAAGCGGCGGCAACCTTGCAAATGGAAACCAATTTACGCCGTGCTATTGAAAAAAGCGAATTCGAAGTTCATTACCAACCTATTGTGTCATTAGCAAATGGGCACGTGGTTTCATTTGAAGCGTTGATTCGCTGGCATGGTAATAAAGGCTCTATTTCACCCGCAGAATTTATTCCCTTAGCAGAAGAGACTGGCATGATAGTGCCGATTGGTTATTGGGTAATGAGAGAAGCGTGTTTGCAATTGCAACGCTGGCGGCGTTTATATCCACAAGTACCGATTAGGACTATCAGTATAAATTTGTCGCCTAGACAATTTTCGCAGATTGACTTAGTTGAACATATTGATCGCATTATTTCTGATACAGGGATAAATCCTACCGCTATTAATTTTGAGATTACTGAATCTGTTGTTATGGAAAATGCTGAGTGTATAAATGCTATTTTGGCGCAATTTAAATCGATGAAAATAAAACTCAGTATGGATGATTTTGGTACCGGTTATTCATCGTTGAGTTATTTGCATCGCTTGCCTATAGACACTTTAAAAATAGATCGTTCTTTTGTTATGCGCTTAGACTCTGGCCCGGTGCCCGCACAGTCACAAATCGTCGATACTATTATTACTTTGGCGCATAACCTTAATTTAGATGTGGTCGCTGAAGGTATAGAAACGGCTGAACAGTTACGCAAATTACGAAGCCTAGGTTGTGAATATGGTCAAGGATTTTATTTTTCGCCGGCGATGAGTTCAGAGCAAGCGGAAGTGCTTATGCAAAAGCTGACTGTCCATCCGGATTATTTTTTTATACGTTAAATGATTGGGTTAATTATTAACGTAATAATGGTCCGCGTATTTCGTAAGTAATGCCGGCTGTTGATTGACCCGTATGTCCTCTTTGAGAGCTAAAATATAAACGACTACCATCTGGGCTAAGTGCCAATCCTGTTATTTCCGATAAATCTTGATCGATGATTTGCACTAAAGGCTTAATATCGCCACCCTGCGTGATGACAATAATTTGCATATCGCCAGCGTCTTCAGCGACTAATATATCGTTAAAGCGGGTGGTCGCTAAATTATCAACACCCGTTAATATCGGGTTATTGTAATTGGCGGCGTTGTAGAGAATGCCTAATTGTTGTTGTGGAATAAAATATTGCCACAAACGATTATCACCCTTAGTACTAAAGATAATACGTTCGTCGTTATATACAATTCCTTCGCCACCATTAAATTGCAGTGCATTGTTATATTGATAACGAGTAGGTGAGCTTATGGCTAATGGATCGTTAATGAGCAACCATTCAACGCCGTGATCATTGCTAGCGGCAATTTCTAAAATGCCATTTTTCAAATTGGGGTAACCATTTGGATGAAAATTAGTGGCGCGAAATCGATATAAGCCTCCATCGGTTCTGTCTTCGGTAAGATATAGATGGCCACGTAATGGATCAACAGCGACGGCTTCATGATTGAAATATCCTAATACGGAGCGTTCGATAGCATTTTGTATTCCATAAGGATCGCATTCAAACACTCGTCCTGTTTCACCACTTTCTTCGCACGATAACCAGGTTCCCCAAGGAGTAACGCCACCTGCACAATTACGGTTAGTGTTTTGTAAAATAGGATAAGCCGCAATAATTTCTGCATGTCGATTAAAACGTAAAGCGCTAACGCCACCGGTGTTGTCAGGCATTTCGCTATTAGAAACATAAATCCAACCATCATCATCTGTAGCAAAGATGCCGGCGCCATCGGGAGCCGCGTGCCATAAAAAATTATTGTTGTTTAAAGGTGCTTGGCTGCTACGCGCTACAATGCGACTAGTGAAATCTTCGGGTAAACGCAAACCGAGTTTGTTTGGTTTTTGTAAAACGTCTATTTGTGCCAAAGGAGATTTTTTGTCATTACATGCGACCAGCGTAGGTAAAAAACAAGCTGTTGCAAAACCTCTTGTTAAAGCTAAGAAGTGGCGTCTATCCATGTGCATCGTGTCCTATAGAGAATAATGTTTATTACCGACCGATACCCGCATTGTAACCGGCTAATCCATAATAACTGGCATAAACTCCCGCGAGACACCACAGCATGGCGGGTATGACGAATAAATATTTTGATAATAAATTTTTGCAATAAATTAAATAAATCCAAATCACAATACTGCCAGCACCCATCATTAAGCTAATAATTAAAGCGTAATTGTTTGCATAATTATTCATGAATACAAAAGCCATGAATGCACCCGCTAGGACAAATAAATATTCTGCTATGTAAGTGATGACAAATAATAAACCTCGTGTATTAGGCTTTGGAAAAACTAATAACGCGCCCCCATACACAAAAGCAGAGACGAGTAATGTTTGTAGGCTGGCTTGTAATAACCGTTCAGGAATGACGTTTATAGATTTGGCAGCGGATTTTGATTTAATGGTGAACATGTCAATACCTAGGATGCGGATGCGGACGCGATAGAGCGCTATAGATTGACGGTAGGTAAAGTGTTAGGTAAGGGCAAGTGTGTCCAGATTGACGGCATAGTTTGTTGGATAGTGTTGTTTGAACTTAAAGATTCGGCTGAATTTGTCGACGTTGCTGGGTGCGCAATTCTAAGCGGCGCACAAATTCAGTCATAATTTTTTCGTACAACATATCGCCTAGTATAAGGTCTTCCACGCCGGCATCTATATTTGGATTGTCATTAATTTCCATGACCACCACTTGATCGTCACGTTGTTTTAAATCAACGCCATATAAACCATTGCCAATTAATTTAGCTGCTTTTAAAGCGGTTTTCACTACGATGGCAGGGGCGTCTTCTATCGGAATTGTTTTAAATTTACCGACTTGCGTTTTGCCATCATTCGCATGTTGGTAAATTTGCCAATGACCTTTGCTCATAAAATATTGACAAGCGAATAAGGGCTGGCCATTGATAATGCCGATGCGCCAATCGTAATCAGTGTAATAAAATTCTTGCGCGAGAATTAAAGATGATTGTTTAAAAAGCTCTTTTAAACCCTTACGCAGTTCATCGGCATTTGTCACTTTATACATGCCCAGCGAAAATGCGCCATCAGGAATTTTTAAAATCATTGGATAATTTAACGGCGCGGTATCGATTTCCCAATCTTTAGGACGATCTTTGCTAAGTATCGCGGTTTTCGGTGTGGCGACGCGACGGGTGTCGAATAGGTTAGCGAGATAAATTTTATTAGTGCACCTTAAGATAGATTCAGGATCATCAATCACGATCATGCCTTCGTTTTCTGCTTTTTTTGCGAAGCGATAAGTATGGTGATCGATGGCGGTAGTTTCTCGAATAAATAAAGCGTCGTATTCAGCGAGCGTACTAAAATCTTTTTTCTCAATCAGTTCGACATCTAAGCCTAATTTACGACCCGCCCGAATAAAGTTTTTTAAGGCTTTATTGCAGCTAGGTGGCATGGTGTCTTTGGGATTGGTTAAAATTGCCATATCGTATCGATAGCTGCGTGCGGCGCGTTTTTTTCGCCATATTTTGCGATTGAATAATTCTAAACGATTAGCGAATACATCTTCTTCTTCCGCATTTAAATCATTAATGCTGTCGGCTTTAATTGCATCAATGCGCCATGCGCCTTCTCTAACAAATTCTACGCGTAAAATCGGTGCGGGTAACATTTCAAACACTTGGCGCGCTAAACCTTGTAAAGCATCATGACTGGTGTAACCAAAGAAAATTTTAATGCTGAATTGGTCCGGTGTTTCACGCGAGCGTCGCAATTCTTTATTTAACGCTTCGGTAAGATCGGCAATGCCTAAACTATAAAGTGATTTATTGCGTAAATCGTTAATGGTTCGCACCGAGGGCAACACACGATGACCGCGTGCTTCCGCCAGTAAGGAGCAGTAATAACCATTGCTAAGATAGCGATAATGACGACATAAGTTGAGGACGAGGGTAGGACTAGAGGGCTGCGCCTCTAGTGCCAGATAATCTTGCACCGTCATGACGTGTTCGCTGGGATGGTAAGCTTCCCAGTCTTCAGTTTGATCAACTACTACGATAAGTTTTGCCATGCGTGACTTTCCTTTAAACCTCTCAACGTGTCAAATGGGGCAATATGTCCTAGGCCGTAACTGGCATAATAGGGTTGCTACCCGCAAGATGGTAAGCATAAGGAGTAAGTATGTCTGCTGGCAATAATGTCGTTTCACAAAATAACACTCAGCTGGCTGAGTTAGTGATTCGACCTGCCTGTTTGGATGATGTCGATAATTTAGTTTTGTTAGAGCAACGTTGTTTTGACTACGACCGTTTAAGTCGCCGCAGTTTTCGGTGGATGCTGACTAAGGGCAAAGCTGATTTACAAATTGCCGAACATAATGGCGAGTTGGTGGCTTATATTTTAGTTTTACTACATGCGGGCACCTCCTTAGCGCGGATTTATTCTTTAGCCGTTGCACCAGAAATGCGCGGCCAACGTTTGGCGGATCGTTTGCTGGAAGGTGCGGAAGCGCGCGCCGAAGCCAAAGGTTGCTTATCTGTGCGTTTGGAAGTGCATCCTGATAATGATGTGGCGCAACGTTTATATCGACGTCAAGGTTATCGTCAGTTTGGTGTGTACCCAGATTATTACGAAGATCATGCGGACGCTTTGCGTTTTGAAAAACGCATTCGTCATTTTCGCGGTGTACGCTCAGTCGAAGTTCCTTATTATGTACAAACCACCGAGTTTACCTGCGGGCCAGCGGCATTGATGATGGCCATGCGTGCATTTGATCCCAGCATTTTATTTACGCGCACGCTGGAATTACAGTTATGGCGCGAAGCTACCACTATTTTTATGACCGCCGGACATGGTGGTTGTGGGCCGCATGGCTTAGCGCTGGCAGCTTGGCGGCGAGGTTTCGAAGTCCAGTTGTATATAAATAGTAGAGAACCCTTATTTTTAGACGGCGTGCGTCACGAAGAAAAGAAATCTGTGATGCGCGATGTGCATCGAGCTTTTGAAGAAGAATTGGCGCTGACCAATGTGCAGCAATATTATCGTGCATTAAGCACCAGTGAATTGGTGGAAGCGCTGACCCAGGGTTATGTTCCCTTAGTTTTAATTAGCTCTTATCAGCTAGCACGCAGCAAAAGTCCGCATTGGATGGTTATGACTGCCGCCGATGATGATTTTGTTTATCTCAGCGATCCAGAAGTTGATGTGGATTTGCACAAAACCGTCTTGGACTGTCTCGACATTCCCATTCGGCGCGATGATTTTGAACGTATGTGTCAATTTGGCCAATCTAAATTGCGTACTGCGGTGATTATTGGCCCTAAATCTGCTCAGAGTTAAGTGAAGCGGTTGAGTCGAATCAGCGCTATCCGTAAGATACTGAATTAACTTTACAAAAACATAAGGTCATCAAGTGATTAATCGTTTTGTGGCAGGATGCCTACTGATACTAGGCGCTGGATTTTGTTTATCCGCTAGCGCTGGGAATAGTGAAGCGCAAAATTTATTTGAAACCTTTAATGATCGCATTTATCAGATTCGCGTATTAGAAGCAGGCTCAGGTACTAAAACATCGGTTGGTTCTGGTTTTGCTATCGCCGCGGATGGTTTATTAGCAACGAATTACCATGTGGTTTCCGATTGGGTACAACATCCAAAACGATATCGTTTGGAATATATTGATAACACCGGCAAAGCAGGCGAGTTACGCGTTGTTGATGTCGACGTGATTAATGATTTAGCGTTAGTGCAACGTGATGTCACCGAACAAACCTATCTCGAGTTAAGTTCTAATATTCCACAGCGCGGCGCTGAAGCTTATTCTTTAGGCAATCCGCGGGATCTTGGTATGACCGTGGTGCACGGTACGTATAGCGGATTTGTCGAACGCAGTTTTTATCGACGCATTTTGTTTTCAGGCGCAATGAATCCCGGCATGAGCGGTGGCCCTACCTTGGATGCTGATGGCGAAGTATTCGGAGTCAATGTTGCAACATCGGGTAATGGCATTGGTTTTTTGGTACCCGTGGATAAACTGCATGCGTTAATAAAACAATATCGCAGCAATCCGCAAACGCAAGATAGTTTAAAAACACGTATTCATGCACAGCTTAAAAATAATCAGCAACGTTTCATGGATATTTTGTTAGATGCAAAATGGCCGACTATTGATGTTGGGCGCGCTAAAGTAATTGGTGAAATGGCTAAGTTTGCGCGTTGCTGGGGTGAATCCACGCAAGCAGGTGCTGATAATAATAAAGAGTTGGTTAGTACTGTTCGTAGTCTGTGCACGCACAACGAATATATTTATTTAGGACGTGATTTTACGACTGGTGGGTTGGAATATGAATTTACCTCAGTAGAAACTGATCAATTAAGTTCTTCACAATTTTATGCGCGTTATGAAGGTATGATTGGCAGTGTTAATTCTGTAAATAAGGTAAAAGAGGGCAAGGTCAGCAATTTTTCTTGTCATGAAGCTTTTGTTGACAATAATGTCGCTATTGAAGCTCAACAAGACGCACAAAAAATTGCAGAAGAAAAAGCAGCTAAAGCCCATAAAAAAACCAGCAAAAAAACGGCTGCGGTTGTTTCTCCAATAAAACCAATGATAATGCGAGTCTCTTTATGCACTCGCGCCTATGCTGATTTTGATGATTTGTATGATGTGTTATTTATTGGCGCGACCGTTAATCATAAAAAACAAGGATTGGTGGCGCACTTCACATTAGCGGGTGTCGATAAAAATTTGGCCATGAAGTTCAGTAAAAAATTCATGGAGAATATTCAATGGAAATAATTGTTGAAGTTGTGAATCGTTCGCAACGTGCTTTAGAAGTCTATCGTTTTAATCAAAGCGTTATTCGTATAGGGCGTGCCTATGATAACGACATCATTTTGTCTGATCCGCATGTTTCACCCCATCATGCTATTTTAAGTCACGATCCAGAACAGGGTTGGCGCTTACGTGATATCAGCAGTTTGAATGGTACTTATTCACGGCAAAAGCATGACGTGATTCAAGAAGAAGTTTGTCAATCAGGCGATGAATTTATTTTAGGTCGTGTACGCTTGCGTATGTTATTAACAAGCCATCCTGTGGCTGAGACGTTGCCGCTAGATTCTTGGGAGCCGTACATTCGACGTCTCAATCGTTTGCCCTATGTGATGTTATTAATGATGTTTGCGTTTAGCATTTTTATTTGGGGTGAATATCGTACGTGGTACGAACCCATGAATATCCAGAAATTATTAATCACGGCGGTTTTACCTATTTTTATTGCAACTTTATGGGGACTGCTGTGGTCATTTGTAGGGCGCGTATTGCGCCATGATGGCCGCTTTTTAGCGCATGTTAGTATTGCCTTAGTCTTTATGATTTTGTTAACTTTTTTTGATGAAATGGTAGAAGTTATCGCATTTAATTCAGCGAATTTATTATTGCAACGTGTATTAGCGATTGGCGGTTATATTATCGGTTTGTTTGTGTTGTTATGGGGCGGTTTGTATTTGGCCAGTAATTTTCCCGCACGTCGACGTACTGTTATGTCAATGGCATTGTCGGCGAGCATTATTAGTTTCTTAGCTTTTGCATTTTATGTTTATCAACCGGATTTTTCAGAAGAACCCGATTATGTACGCGTGTTAAAACCGCCTGCGTACTATGCCACAAGCTCCGTTTCGATAGACGAATTTCTGAAAGCGAGTTTGCCGCAATTTGACAAAGTGGCATTTGTTCGTCAAAAAACCGCGAGTGCTAGCGCAGAATAAATGGAGGCCTTGTTAATCCGGTTTTAAGGTGGTGCTCACTTCTTTTTGCAAGCTCATATAATCTATTTTACCGGTGCCCAACATAGGCAATTGTTTAACATGTACGATATGACGAGGCAGCATTAATTCCGCGGCACCTTGTTGTCGTAAAATTTCTGCTATATCACGACGCTCAAGATTAATGGCATTCGTGATTAATACCAGCTGTTCACCTTTACGTTGATCCGGAATAGCAATGACGGCATGTAGCTTGTCAGGCCAAGCGCCACTGATTAATTGTTCTACCGCACTCAGCGAAACCATTTCGCCGGCAATTTTCGCAAAACGTTTGGCGCGTCCAACAATGCGCACATAACCTTCATCATCTATCGTTACAATATCGCCGGTATCATACCAACCACTTTCGGGTATTTGTAATACACCGGGTTGATCGTGTTTTAAATAACCTTTCATAATATTAGGGCCCTGCACAAATAACCGTCCGCCTTCGTGAATGCCAGGCACGGATTCTAAACGGTGATTGATGCCCGGTAAAAAACGACCCACTGTGCCTAATTTGCATTGCATAGCGGTATTTGCACATAACACAGGTGCTGTTTCCGTTGCACCATAACCTTCGAGTATGCGTAAGCCAAATTTTTCGGTGTAGTGTTGTGATGTTTCGGGTTTTAAACGTTCTGCACCTGCAAAAACATAACGTAAACTATAAAAATCATAAGGATGCGCACGTTTTGCGTAACCACTTAAAAAAGTATCAGTGCCAAACATAATGGTCGCATTAGTTTCATACACAAGCTCCGGCACTATTCGATAGTGCAGGGGCGAGGGATAAAAGAAAGTACGAATTCCGCTCAAAACCGGCAATAAAAATCCGCCCGTTAATCCAAAAGAATGGAATAAGGGCAAAGCATTAAAGACAAGATCTGAAGGGTTAAAATCAATACGTGCGAGTAGCTGATACCGATTCGCTTGAATATTTCTGTGCGACAAAACTACCGCTTTAGGTACACCTTCTGAGCCGGAGGTAAATAAAATAACGGCGGCATCATCCGCGCTAATTTTATCATTCAGTAAATGATAAATAAAATCGGGCGCATACGCACCGCATAAACCAATTAGTTTGTGTTGTAGCGATAATGCGTGGGGCATGTCTTCTAAATAGATTACTTGTAGTCGCTCTGCAAGTGAGTTGAGAGTGTCTTGTAATTTTCCCATTTCAATAAATCGGCGTGACGTGATAATAGTTTTTATATTACTCATCGCGCAAGCGGCTTGCATGTTTTGCAAGCCAGTAGAAAAATTAAGCATCGCGGGAGTGCGGCCAATCGCTTGCAACGCAAAAAAACTAATGGCGGTGGCAGCTGCGTTGGGTAATAAAACCCCGACATTTTCTTGAGCACTAGTGCGTGTTTTTAAATACGCGCCTAACGCAAAGCTGCTTTTAAATACTTGCCGATAACTGCGCGGCACGCGTGCGGCATCTTCTAGCACTAAAGTATTAGCGCTAAAAATTTTACTGGTTTGAATCAGGCTTTTAAATAAGGGTTGATCAATTGGACTTGTTTTGAAAATCATATCAGCCATTAAGTCATAAAGTTTTCGGCCAATAAATTGTCTACGCACGCGACCACGCATATCGCTAGGGACATGAAAGTAATGAGGTTCTTGAATAGTTAAAGTAATTTTTGGAAACCAATGTGTAGGCAGGACTTTGCGCGCACGTGAAAAAATAGTGTATTGCGCGCCGTCAATTCGAATGGGTAATAAAGGCGCGTCCGCAAAATAGGCAACTGTGCCAGGGCCTTCGTACACTTTCATTAATGCGCCCGTGACGGTGATGCGGCCTTCCGGGAAAATGACGAGTTTATGTCCTGCTTGCACGTATCGCACCATGGTTTTAACCGCCATCGGACTGGTTGAATCGACGGTTAAAATACGCGCAACATATAATGCCGGTTTTGCCCACCAGCGTTTAGCGATGTGTGTGTTCATGACTAGCGTGGGCATTTCTGGTAAAAATACGGCAATGAGCAAGCCATCTAAAAAAGAGGCATGATTTAACACGATAACGGCTTTATCTTTTACGCGGCGATAATGTTCGATACCCCGTACTTCAACTCGAAATAATAAACGTAAAATAAAACGCGCCAGCGATGCAAGCGCATCAGCAGGTAATAATTTACAAATATAAATAGCAACTATGGTATTTAGTAAAGCGATAATCAAGAAAACATGATTTACGCTGTAATTCATTTTTAATAATATCAGCGTAAATAGTGCTGAACCCACCATGAACAAAGCGTTCATAATGTTTAAGCCCGCGATAGTGCGTGAACGATGGCTGGCTTCACTATAATGCTGCACGATGGCGTATAAAGGTACGATATAAAGGCCTCCGCAAATAGAGAGTGCAGTCAGGTCAAATAAAATGCGCCATGCCGCTGATAGTTGTAAAAATTGACTGAGTGTAAGCAAGGCGGTATCAGTTGGGATCACGATGTTGTTTGCCGCAAAGTATAAATCTACGCCAAACACGGTCATGCCTAATGCACTTAAAGGTACATAACGAGCAGAAATATCACCTTGTAATAAGCGATGACATAATAATGATCCAAGTCCTACGCCTACTGAAAAAGCGACATTAAATAAAGTAGCAATATCGGCATTCGCGTGTAGCGTATGATTACTGAAGCTAGGGAATTGCGAAAGATACGTTATACCTAAAAACCAAAACCAAGAAATGCCCATTACAGAAAGAAATACGGTGCGATGCTTGCGTGTGTAAGCGAGCATTTGAAACGTTGCCGCAATAAAATTCGGACTAATTTTTAAACCAGGTGCCGCGATGGTGGCGCGTGGAATTTTGCAGCTAATCCAATAACCTGAAATAGAAGCCGTGAGTAAGATGCCGGAAATAATCCAATCACCATACGGCAGCGTAATAAAAACACCGCCAATGATAATGCCTAAAAGAATAGATAAGAATGTACCCATTTCAATTAAACCATTGCCGGCGACTAATTCATCGGTCTGCAAATGGTCTGGCAAAATGCTGTATTTTAAAGGCCCAAAAAAAGTCGATTGCGCACCGAGAAAAAATAAAGTGGCGAGTAGCACATACAGGTTATCTGTAAAAAGTCCGATAGTGGCAATGACGCATAACCCAATCTCGGCAAGTTTTACGTAACGGATTAATTGTGATTTTTCAAAACGTTCTGCCAGTTGTCCGGCGGTGGCGGAAAATAAAAAGAACGGCAAAATAAATAACCCCGCCGCAGCGGTGACCATCACTTGTGGATTTAAACCCATGCGTTCGGCTAAGCCATAACTCAGCATTAATACTAAAGCTTGTTTGAAAATATTATCGTTAAAGGCGCCCAGTGCTTGGGTTAAAAATAGCGGCAGAAAACGTCGTGTGGACAATAAATGAGTGGCGCCAGAAGACATGAATACAGCCTTTGAATAATGTGTAATGCGGTATCTTGCCATGCGCTAGCGATGCAAGGAAATACAATGAGATAGTGAAATATAAGGTTAACAATGAAATGCAGAGATGGTGCCGAGGAGAGGACTTGAACCTCCAAGAGTTTTACCTCACTAGTACCTGAAACTAGCGCGTCTACCAATTTCGCCACCTCGGCCGAGGGTGCAGGCCGCGAAATGTACCGGCCAGCTGTTGGCTTGTCAATTAAAGGCGTGGCCCACGACGGTGGGCATCGGCCTTTATATAGGTATAGGTGCTATAAGACCCACACTATATATAAGAATAAGCCGCTTTCGGCTTTTGGCGATGGCAGCTTTGGGGTAGACTGCCGCCCCTATGGAAAAACAAACGAAACCCCCAGTACTCACTGCACTAGACCCTCATCTTGATCGTGAAGCGACGCGTTATGACCAGCCCATCGCAAGTCGAGAGCATTTAGCCGAATTAATTAAGACGCATCAACCGCCTTGCACTTTTGAGCAAGTTGCGACGTTGTTGCAGTACGAAGACCCCGTGTCGCTGGAAGCATTGGAACGACGCTTGCGCGCGATGGTGCGTGATGGTCAGTTGATCTCTAATAAAGTCGATGGTTTTTTGCCGGTTGATGATAAAGATTTAATCCGTGGTCGTGTCATTGCGCATCCCGATGGGTTTGGTTTTTTACATCCTGCGCTAGGCAATGCCAAAGAAGATTTATTTATTCCGCCTGGTCAAATGAAAAGTTTATTGCACGGCGACGTCGCGATGGTGCGCATCACCGGCACTAACAAACGCGGACGCTTAGAAGTTGCATTGGTGCATGTCCTTGAACGTGCTAATAAACGTATCGTTGGCCGCATCTTGGTGGATGCAGGTTTAACGTATGTGGTCGCAGATAATAAACGCATCACACAAGATATTTTTATTCCTGCTGATCAAGTCGGCGATGCTAAGCCCGGACAAATTGTATTAGCAGATATTACTGAACAACCTACATTTCGACGTCAACCAGTAGGTCGCGTACGTGAAATTCTAGGCGATCACATGGCGCCTGGGATGGAAATTGATATCGCGGTGTACGCACATGACTTGCCGAATGAATGGTCGCCTGAAGTATTAAGTGAAATACAACAGCTAAGCGACCAAGTCGCAGACGCGGATAAACAAGGTCGTGAAGATTTACGTGATAAATTATTTGTCACGATTGATGGTGAAGACGCTAAAGATTTTGATGACGCTGTCTATTGCGAAACGTATGGCACCGGTTGGCGTTTGTATGTCGCGATTGCCGATGTTGCGCATTATGTACGGCCCGATACGGGTTTAGATAAAGAAGCTTTTAATCGCGGTAACTCGGTGTATTTTCCCGGTCGTGTTATTCCGATGTTGCCTGAAATTTTATCGAATGGTTTATGCTCGCTTAATCCCCACGTTGATCGTTTGGCGATGGTCTGTCGTATGGATATCAGTATTGATGGACGCATTGTTGATTATAAATTTAGCGAAGCCGTGTTTCGTTCACATGCGCGACTCACGTATAACCAAGTAGCCGATATGCTGGTGTTGCGTAAAATTCCTGTGCGCAAACAATTTGAAACCGTTATCGATTCTTTAGAAACGCTCTATGAGCTTTATCATGTTTTTGCTAAGCAACGTAAAAAACGCGGCGCGATTGATTTAGAAACCACTGAAACTAGAATTTTATTTGGTGAAAATCGCAAAATCTCCGCCATCATTGCAGTTGAACGTAATGATGCACATAAGCTCATTGAAGAATGCATGATTGCGGCAAATATCTGCGCAGCGCGCTTTTTAGAGCATCATGAAATTCCTGGTTTATTCCGCGTGCACGATACGCCGCCGTTAAAGAAAACCGAAGACTTCAGTACGTTTCTGGGTGAGATGGGTTTGAAGTTTGCGGCGCGCGAAGATATTAAGCCTAAAGACTATAGTTTATTGTTAGATAAAATTCGCGAACGTGTCGATTTTCATTTAATTCAAACCGTATTGCTGCGCTCATTATCGCAAGCGGAATATAATCCAGTAAATTGTGGACATTTTGGCTTAGCATTAGAAGAGTACGCGCATTTTACTTCACCCATTCGCCGTTATCCTGATTTGTTAGTGCATCGTGCGATTCGCCATATTTTACGTGGCGGTAAGGTTGCGCAATATCATTACAGCAAAGACGATATGCTGGATATGGCTGCACAGTGTTCGAAAACCGAACGACGTGCAGATGAAGCCACCCGCGATGCAACGGATTGGTTGAAATGTGAATTCATGCTCGATAAAGTGGGTGAATCATTTGTTGGAATAATTAGTTCGGTCACTTCATTTGGTTTATTCGTTTCACTGAATGACATTCATATTGAAGGTTTAATTCATATCACCTCATTAAGTCGTGACTATTATCAATTTGATCCAGTGGGTCATCGTTTAGTCGGTGAGCACAGTGGCCAAGTTTATCGTTTAGGCGATGTAATCAAAGTAAAAGTAGTGCGCGTGAGTTTGGATGATCGCAAAATAGATTTTATACCGGCCGATTCGGCCATGCTGGATCCAAACGCCGCGCCGCGTAAAAATAAAAAATCGCAGCCCGCTGATGGTGATAAACCAAACAAAAAAAAGCGCGGCCGTTCCGGTAAACCAAAACAACACGACAAGGCGGCAACTCCTGCGCCTTCCTCTAAAAAGAAACCACGTAAGAAACGTTAAACAAAATGAAACAACAATATATTTTTGGTTTGCATGCTGTTGCCGCAGCTTTGGAATACGAACCCGCTAGTATTCGGCAATTATGGTTAGTTGATAATCGTAAAGATGCACGTGTGCAACAACTTGAAAAACTCGCATTAACCGCGGGCGTACGACCACAACGTTGTAATCGTGCAACTTTAGATAATTTATTGCCCGGTGAAAGTCATCAAGGCGTGGTTGCAGAGTGCACGACGGCCGCGCGCAGTTGGCAAGAACAAGATTTGTTGCCCTTAGTAGAAGCAGCGGGGCAGAAATGTTTGTTATTGATCGTTGATGGTGTACAAGATCCGCATAACTTAGGTGCCTGTTTACGCGTTGCGAATGGCGCTGGCGTGCATGCGGTAATTGCGCCGCGTGATAAAGCCGTTGATTTAAATGCAACGGTGCGCAAAGTGGCCAGCGGTGCCGCTGAAAGCACACCGTTTATTCAAGTCGGTAATATGGCGCGCACCTTAGAAATGTTGAAACAAAAAGGTGTATGGCTAGTCGGTACTAGCGATAAGGCCGAGCGTAACTTATATGAAACTGATCTCACGGGACCGATTGGCCTTATTTTAGGCGGTGAAAGCAAAGGTGCACGCCGTTTAACTCAAGAAGCGTGTGATTTCATGGTGTCGTTACCGATGGCAGGTACTGTGTCGAGTTTGAACGTGGCGGTAGCCACCGGCGTATGTTTATACGAAGCCGTTCGTCAACGTAGCTTTGTAAAATCCGTGCGCTAGCGTTAGAATCTTTCAACTTAGATTTGTTCTAAACCCCTTTAAATCTTCAGGAGATAGTCAATGTCAGTATTAGTAGGACGTGAAGCCCCCGATTTTACCGCTGCAGCGGTATTAGGCGATGGCAAAATTGTTGGTGAATTAAATTTTCGTCAAGCAACAAAAGGTAAATATGCCGTATTAGTTTTTTATCCTTTGGATTTCACTTTTGTGTGTCCTTCTGAATTAATTGCTTTAGATCATCGCGTTGATGAATTCAAAAAACGTGGCGTTGAAGTATTTTCGGTATCGATTGATTCACAATACACCCACAACGCATGGCGCAACACGCCCGTTGATAAAGGCGGTATTGGCCCCGTGAAATACACCATGATTGCTGACGTAACCCATAACATTGCAAAATCGTATGATGTCGAAACACCTAATGGCGCAGTTGCATTTCGTGGTTCATTCTTAGTCGACACCAAGGGCGTTGTGCGTCATCAAGTTATTAATGACTTACCTTTAGGTCGCGATATGGACGAATTGTTACGCGTAGTTGATGCATTACAATTCCATGAAGAACATGGCGAAGTATGCCCAGCCGGTTGGCAAAAAGGTTCTAAAGGTATGAAAGCAAATCCAGAAGGTGTGGCTGCTTACTTAGCGTCCGAATCTAAAAATCTATAACACGATTTTGTTCGACCCTTCATCATTAACCCGCTTCAGTCATGAAGCGGGTTTTTTGTTTATAATCTCAAGTACGTATATCAGCTTATGTATGAGTTTATTTTGAATTTTACATGGATAAGACAATTGCCATGCCACGATTAGAAACAATCCGTTTAGAAAAATGGCATCGTTATTTGTTGTACCTGGCAAGTCTGGGTTTAATGGTGACAGGTATTGCGTGGTTATGGTTTCATTATTTTGATCGTTTGGAAGATGAATATGGATCGATGCCACATCCTTTAGAATATGTTGTTTTGCAATGGCATGGAGTATGGGCATTTCTATTTATTTTTTTATTCGGTAGTTTGTTAAATGGACATATGCGACAAGCTTGGGCGCTGGGGCGTAATCGTATTGCTGGAAGCCTATTGTTAACAAATTTATTAATTCTAACAGTGACAGCTTGTTTGCTGTATTACGCAAGTCATGAAATGTTACGTGATTATGCAAGTGTAGTGCATTGGTTGGCTGGGTTGCTTGCGGGGGTATGTTTACCTTTGCATATAATGCTTGGGCGGAAATAAATTTACAGATGTTGTGGTGTTTGATTGACATGATCGTGTAAATATAAAGCAAGTGCGGCCATTTTTTTCATCGCTCGAACCGACAATGTCGCACCGCTAATGCCATCGATGGGTTTGTCTAGCTTGTTTTTTTGATTAATCGTTAAGCCAATAAACTGTTGTGTAAAAAAATCACGTTGAATTTCGCTGCCACGACTTTCCCTATATTGCAGCACCTTAGTTTTTTCAATCTGCTTATTGTGGATTATAAATCCACTGGTAATTAATCGTTCTTTGCCTATTTCTTCTAGCACCCAAGCTGTTCGTGTTTGATGTTTCCAATATTTAATTCTAAATTGATGATAGTCGTGCTGCATAATATTTTTAATATCTCTTTTAAGCTCGCTGTTGAGCCATATTTCTTTTTCTATGGCAGAGCTTGAAAACTCATTGCTAATGAAATTCGAAATAGCATTATTTTCTTCTGGATGTGCGGGGAAACCGAGTGCTGGTAATAATATTGCTAACAAGAGAAGGGATTTTGCTATGTTCATTTTGTTGTTGGCGAGTCGTCAGTATAAGGACTTTATACTGACGATTCTGCTCTTATGTGTGAAATGACAAAGATTAAAATTGATAGCCTAAGCCAATGTTGTAGCCATCTTTGTTGCCAGCTTCAACATTTTGTTGTTGGAAATCTAACTTTACTACAACATTCTCGTGTGCCCAGTAGTTGAAGCCAAAATCAGTTTGAGTGCTATTTTTTACTGTTGATATATTAGCGCTGCTGTTATTCCATATGTTCTGGCGCGCAAATACACCAAGCTGACTAATGATTTTATAACTTCCCTCGATGTAGAAACCTTGTTGCTCATCTTTTGATCCGGCAGAGTTACCGTCAAATTCCCAGTCTGCATATAGTGCACGCGCACCTAATTTATCACCTTGATATACGATATGCGCACTAAATAATGTTGCGCCATCAATAATGTCGGTATCATTTTGTGTCATGTCATTTTGTCTTTGTAGCGAAGTGGCGATTTCGAGGCCAGCGACACCTGTATATTTAATACGCATTGTAGTTGCTAATTGGTTAGCGGTTGCTTCTGCTACTTTTTGGCGACCATCTCTAATGTTTGTGCCACCGTCTAAACCAGAATGCACTGCGATATCATAAGAAAAGCCAGCGCCCATATTGCCGTTTGCACCTATGCCGCCTTCCCACCAAGTACTAGGAATTATTTTGTTTTCTATAGGATTACGTTCTGTGCCATAGAATGTCGGTGGTTCATGAGTTTCATTAAGAATACCAATAGGTATCAAGAACAAACCGCCTTTAATATTTAAAGATTTATTTACAGCAAATTCAATATAAGCTTGTTCTAATTCAACTTCTCCCGGTTTGCCTTCGCCAGCGAGAGCGTGTTCAATTTCGATTTCTGAAAAAAATCGTATGTCGTCACTAAAGTCATGGCCAACGAAGAGAACAAATCTATGAAAATCGATTTTATTATCGATACCATCGTCATAATTATTGTAATGAATTTCACCATAACCACCCAGATGAATATTATCGTTAGTTGAATTATTCGTTGCGGTTTTCTTTTCGAGTTGATCAGCCAGAACGGTAACTTGTTTTTCGAGAGCTTCAATGCGGGCGTCTAGATTACTCGGTTGGGCAACAGCTTGTGCACATACACTTATTAAACTAGCGGTAGCTATACCGCTGATGAATTTCCGGGCTTTCATTTGTCTGTTCTCTTTAGTTTAGTTGTTAATACGAATAATTATCATTTGATTTTATTTGCGGGTCAAGTTTTTAAAAGCGTTGCAATGCGTTATTGCGGTATATCTACATGTAAATGGCGGTACTAAACGATGAATTTGCCCTGATTCAGACAAACTACAGTGGATAACAGCGATATAGGAGCTGGCGATTAAAGTAGAGGAGTTCTTTTCTAGCATTCCTGCCCACCTTTGGGTAGAATCCGCCCCTCTTTGGTTCGGGCAGGGTTTTGGCCTTTACCTTATCGAAGAACTCCTTGCCTCACCCTTTTGGGGAGGCTCTTAACCCATAAGGAGCATTAAAAATGCGTCATTATGAAGTGGTGTTTCTGGTCCATCCTGACCAGAGTGAACAAGTGCCGGCAATGGTTGAACGTTACCGCGCATTAATCGAAACCGATGGTGGCAAGCTGCACCGTATGGAAGACTGGGGCCGTCGTCAATTGGCCTATCCCATTAATAAAATCGTCAAAGCTCACTATATTCTGCTGAATATTGAATGTACGGCGCCATCGTTGACTGAGTTAAAGAATGCTTTCCGTTTTAACGATGCTGTATTACGTAATTTGGTATTGAGCCGTGATAGTGCGACGACCGAACCTTCACCGTTGTTGAAAACCAAAGATCGTGAAGAAGGTTCTTCTGACAGACCCCAATCAGATCGTCCGCAATCAGATAGACCCCAAGCGGATCGTTTTTCTTCAGATAAAGCACCAGCCGATCGAGGTGATGCATGAGTAGCAATTTTCGCCGTCGTAAATTTTGCCGTTTTACCGCAGATGGTGTGGTAGAGATTGATTATAAAGATCTCGATACACTGAAAAATTATGTGACCGAAACCGGCAAGATCGTGCCTAGTCGTATTACTGGCACGAATGCACGTTATCAGCGTCAGTTAGCTACCGCGATTAAACGCGCGCGCTTTTTGGCTTTATTGCCTTATTCCGATCAACATCGCTAAGCGGACGGGCTATTTATGGAAATTATTTTACTTGAGAAAGTCGCCAATCTTGGCGCATTGGGCGATAAGGTTCGTGTAAAGAACGGTTATGCACGTAACTTTTTGTTTCCTAAAGGCAAAGCAAAGCCTGCCACGGCAGCCAATTTGGCAGCGTTTGAAGCGCGTCGTGCAGAGTTAGAAAAAGCTGCCAGTGAAGCGTTAGCTGTTGCCGCTACGCGTAAAGAGAAGATTGATGCGGTGGGTAGTTTAACGGTTGTTGCTAAAACCGCTAGCGAAGGCAAATTGTTCGGTTCGATTGGTACGGTGGATATCTGCGAAGCAGCGCAAGCAGCAGGTTTGGATATTGAAAAGCGCGAAGTACGTTTACCTACGGGTAATTTGCGTGAAACCGGTACCTTTGATGTGACGATTCATTTGCACACCGATCTCGATACGGTACTGAAAGTTATTATTAAAGGCGAAGAGTAGTCTTAAATACTACTGATCGAAATTAATGATGTTAATCAAGGGTGCTACGGCACCCTTGGTTTGTTATGGGGCTGAACAATTCACAGATTATCCACAGCTAGCGCACAATTAACGCAACCCGCTGGCAAGCGCGATGTGTTTAAATAAGCCACCTCGAAATGCTCACGCGGCACCTACGCAAAGGTCAGAAATAATTCATGGTTGATTTGGCAAATTTAGTGGATGAACGCATCCACAAATCACTCAAAGTTCCTCCGCAATCTGTAGAAGCAGAGCAGGCGGTATTGGGCGGTTTAATGATTAGCCAAGACGCGTGGGATCAAATCGCGGATCGTATTAATGAAGGTGATTTTTATCGTAATGATCATCGTTTAATTTTTCGTGCGATTGCGGCGTTGGTTGAAAAAGAACAACCGCGCGATCGTGTGACAGTAATCGAATGGTTACAACAACGAGATGAATTAGAAAAAGCGGGCGGTGCTGCGTACTTAGTAACGTTAAGCGTCGACACTCCGACCGCTGCAAACATTCAAGCCTATGCCGATATTGTGCGTGATCGTTCCGTGTTGCGGCAATTGATTGGCGTCAGTGAACGCATTGCGACGACTGCTTATAATCCCGGTGAATCAGGTGTTAAACAAATTCTTGATAAAGCTGAATCAGAAATTTTTGCAATTGCTGAACAAGGTTTAAAAGGTAAGCAGGGTTTTCAAGGAATGAAACGTTTGCTGAAGCAAGCGGTCGACCGAATTGATAAATTATTTAATAATCCAAACTCTGTAACGGGATTAGAAACCGGCTTTGCTGATTTTGATAAAATGACGACCGGTTTGCAGCCATCTGATTTAATTATTTTGGCAGCGCGTCCTTCGATGGGTAAAACTGCTTTTGCAATGAACATTGCGGAACATGCCGCGATTAAAACCCAACGCGCTGTTGCCGTATTCAGTATGGAAATGTCAGGCGATCAATTGGCGATGCGGATGATTTCATCTTTAGGTCGCGTCAATCAACAAAAACTACGCACTGGTAATTTAGATGACATGGACTGGCCACGTATTTCTTCTGCCATTTCTATGTTAAACGAAGCGCCGGTGTTTATTGATGATACACCTGCTTTATCACCTACTGAATTACGCGCACGCGCGCGTCGTATTATGCGTGAACAAAACGGTTTAAGTTTAATCGTGGTCGACTACTTGCAATTAATGTCAGTGCCAAATACTAAAGAAAATCGCGCCACCGAAATTTCAGAAATTTCGCGTTCGCTAAAAGCATTAGCAAAAGAATTAAATGTACCTGTCATTGCTTTATCGCAGTTAAATCGTAGCGTTGAACAACGTCCTGACAAACGCCCCGTGATGTCTGATTTACGAGAATCAGGTGCTATCGAACAAGATGCGGACTTGATTGTATTTATTTATCGTGATGATGTGTATAACCCCGACAGTCCGGATAAAGGCACCGCCGAAATTTTAATTCGTAAACAGCGAAATGGTCCCATTGGTACCACGCGCTTAACATTCTTAAATGAATACACACGCTTCGAAAATTTTGTTGCAGAAGCTTACAACAATCGCCAATAAGTGACATAAGCAATGCAGCGAATGGCTTGGGTTGAAATTAATGGTGTTGCGCTGCGGCATAATTTAGCGCTGATTAAACAACGTGTGCCACATGCAAAAATAATGACGGTTATTAAAGCCAATGCCTATGGGCATGGTTTAGTTGCGGTTGCGAAAATATTAACAGATGCCGATGGTTTTGCCGTTGCGCATTTAAATGAAGCACAAGCTTTGCGTGATGCGGGCATTCAAAAACCCATTAGTGTTTTTCAGGGCATACAAACGGCAAGTGATTGGCAACAATGCCAGCAACAAACATTATGGCCAGTGTTGTATCAAGCGTGGCAAGTCGATTTAGTATGTTCACACGCTAGTCATAAAACTGCCGTATGGTTAAAAGTAACAACCGGCATGAATCGTTTAGGTGTAACACCGGATGATGCATTAGTTTTAGGGCAAAAATTAAAAACTCACGGCATCAATGTGCGTTTGCTTACGCATATGGCGCGAGCAGATGAAGGTATTACTCATGGTCAATTCACCAGTCAACAACTTGCGGTCTTTGCTCAGGTTCAACAGTCATTACAGTTAGAAGCTAGCGCTGCTAATTCTGCGTGTTTATGGGATTGGCCAAATAGTCATTATGATTGGGTACGGCCAGGCATTGCTTTGTATGGTATTTCTCCATTCTTAGATCACACAGCAACTGCTTTAAATTTACACGCTGTCATGACATTAAAAACGCGGGTGATTGCTATTAATCAAGTACGTGCCGGTGATTCGGTAGGCTACGGTGATGCTTATGTTTGTCAGCGCGATATGCGTATTGCGGTAGTCGCGATTGGTTATGGCGATGGTTATCCGCGTCATGCAAAAAGCGGCACGCCTGTATTAGTAAACGGACAGCGCGCATTTTTAGTGGGACGTGTGTCGATGGATTTATTAACGTTGGATGTGAGTCATTTATCAAACATTCAGGTGGGTGATGAAGTAACTTTGTGGGGCGAAGGTTTGCCGGTCGAACAGATTGCACAGAACGCTGAAACCATCGCCTATGAATTATTATGTGGAATTCAAGATCGGGTGCGCACGGCTTATCAAAATGTGTAAACTGCTCGCATGCGCTAGCAACCGCGTGTAATAAATCGGTATACTTTTTTATTAAATATAAATGTTGTTAAATATAAATAAAAGGAAGGGTAATGACATGCCAAAGAAAACCTTAGTAATCGTGGGTTGTGTTTCAATTATTCAAATATTTTTGTGCGGACTCGCTGCCGCTGATGTGATGAGTCATTACACGTCGGGTCGTGTGGGTTATTCCGACGCTAAAGATGTTACTAAAAATCCGGTTATCGCATGGCGTTATCCAGTAAATGCGGCCATACGTTCTGCAGTCGTGGTGAACGATAATGAGGTCGCGTTGTTTGGCGCTGATGATAAATATGTTTATGCCGTCGATGCTAAAACCGGACAAAAACGTTGGCGTTATGGTACGCAAGGCGCTGTTGTCGGTGAGCCGGCCGTTGTTGAAGATATTTATTATATGACTAGCGCAGATGGCCAAGTGTATGCGTTTAACTTAAAAGAGAAACGCGAAAACTGGCGTTTTAAAATGGGCGGCATCATTGATAGCGCCCCGATGATTTTTAAAGACATGTTATATGTGGTTAATCGCGATGGTTTGTTGACAGCGGTTGATTTAAAAACCGGACAAAAACGTTGGCAGTTTGAAGCGAAACAAATAGTAACGGCAGGTATTGCCGTTGCCGATGATGTGGTCGTAATGGCAACGACTAAAGGTATGATCTATGCCTTCAATAGTGAGAATGGTCAATTCATGTGGCAAGTTGAAGCACTTGAACCCATTCATGCAGCACCGGTAATTTATAGTGGTCGTGCGTATGTAGGCAGTGATGATCGTTTTCTGTATGCGCTAAATTTAAAATCTGGCAAAGAAGATTGGAAATTTCGCGCCGGTAAAGCCATTAAAACCTCGGTAGCTATCGATGGAAGTTTAGTCGTGGTGGTGAGCGAAGATGGTGTGGCTTATGGTTTAAATCGCAGAAATGGTAGTGCCGAATGGGAATATAAAACTTTCAACGCTATCGTTGCTGCGCCGCTATTAAGTTGGGATCAAGTATATATTGCGAGCACCGATGGTGTTTTATATGCAGTAGATCGCGGTAATGGTAAAGAGTTATGGAAATTAGACATCGGCCAGCCGTTGCGTACCGCACCTTTTTTAGCTGAAAAAATGCTTTATCTAACGGTAGGTAAAGAGTTGATCGCTATTAAAGGGCAATAATTTATTATTTCGATATCGATGTGCGTCGCCATGCAGGTTCTCTGCACAAGGCGCGCGCATCGCAATAAGCACAATCCTTAGGCACGCCTGTTGCCGTTAATGCAACTCCTGCGTTAATGTCGCGGAAAATATTAATTAAACGTTGTTGGGTTTTATTAGCTAATAATTTTAATGTGTCGCCTTCGACTTCTAATACTCGAATTTTTTCTTCGTCTTTAAGGCTCACGTAATTAACAACTTGCGTTGCCGGTCTTAACCATTGATAACTGCTTAACTGTACATTTTCGCCCGCATATACAGCTTCTTTATTGGGTAATGCGCCTGTTTTGTAATCGATTAATGATTCGCCAGCGCTTTGTTTGTCAATACGATCAATCGTGCCATGAATGCTGAGCGCTGGATCTACACTGAGTTGTTGTGCTTCAGCTTGTTCCATTGCGATAACTTGCCAATCGACGTTACGCTGATATTGCCATTCGATATAAGCAGGAATTACATTTAGCCAGCGCTGTAACCAACCGTGGTGCAAGAAATTGGCTTCTAATCTCTGATTAAATAAATTTTTACTAATATCTTGCAATAAAACATTGGCGTGTTCTGCTGTAATAATTTCGTTTGCGGCCAGTTGTTGATGGAATAGATGTAATGCTTGATGAACTAAACGACCGTATTCATCATGCGCCATCATTTCTTTAATCGTATCTGGCGCTTTTAAGCGCAACACATCGCTCATGAAAAACCGATAAGGGCAGGTAATCAGTCGTTGATGCGCGCTGACCGAAATGTCATCGGGCAAAAGTTGCGGTGTTAGTAGTGACGGCGCAGGCCTATTATTCGACAATAAATTAAATGGCGTTGATTTAAATAAAGGCGCTGCTATATCAATGAGCGAAGTGCCGTATGCAAGCTCGTGAAATTTATCGATTGCCAGTAACCAGGGCGAGGGTTCTTGAGGTGCGCCGTCTTGCGTAGTTTGCCAAATAATTAAGCTGTGTTTAGCGTCTGTTAATAATCGACAAAAAAGTTGTTGCCGGCGCGTGCGTCGTTCTGGCCAATCGCTTAAACCGAGTTGTTTGCGTACACGATCATTAAAAAAAGTTAGTTGCTGCGAGTCGCCAGGAAATTGTTGCGCATTCGCGCCGGCGATAATAATTTGCTCAAAGGCTAAGCCTCGGGCTTGTTCCAGCGTTAATAATTCAACCCCGTGATAATCGCTGTCTAAATGAAAATAATTATGTTCTAGCACGTATCGTAACCATATACGAAATTCATGCCATTGTAAGGATTCATTTAGCGCAATCGCTTCGGCGTGCAATGTTGTAAGGAGTTCTAATAACTGCGCGCCAGCTGCATCTTGTGAGAAAAACTCGCGAACGTTTAGCTGTTCTAGGCTGCTTAATAAAACCTTAATTAATTCGTCGAGTTTGACATTTTTGGTTTGTTTGAGTTTTTTTAAGGGCTTGGCGATATTCTCAAACTCGCTGAGAAGATCATCAATCGCCCTGTATTCCAAATGATAGTGTTGCTGTTGAATAGCCAAGCGTTCACGACGTTTTTTTAAGGCTAGTTTGTAACGTTGTAAGCCGCTGCCAATATTTTCCCGCAGAATAATGTCTTGTTCAAAACGATAAATATGTTGCGCATAATGTTCATCGCGACTGCTCAGCATCGCAGGCGTTTTTAAAATATCGAGAAACGCAGTATGTGGAAAATCTTCTTCTATGCATTGCAACCAATATTCAAAAAAAGCGGCCACTCGTGTAGTGGAATAAGCCCAGCCCGTATGGTCACGTAAAGAAATTTTTTGACGTTCCAGTAATGCGCGTAAACGTCGTGCAAAACGACGATCTTCGGTAACAATGCCAATGTTGTTAATGTTTTTGGTTTTTAAGTGAATGACGTGTTGCGCGATAGCATGAGCTTGATGTTCGAAGTCATGGGTTACGCAAAGTGTCCAGTTTTCTTGTTGTGAATGTTCAGGATATTGTTGCGCAAATTGTTGCGCACGTTGACTGAAAGGCATTTCATCTTCATGTAAGGCAGCATTTAATAATAGATGCGCGGGTGAAGTTTCATGCTCATCAAATAGGGGAATCAGCGTGGTGTTAAATTCTGCCATCAAAGCGCTTTGCCAAGCACGTTCAGCTGGATGTTTTAGTTCTAAACCCATTAAACAAATCTGCGTATCTGCAAAAATCTGCGCAGGACTATTGTGTAATTGGGTAACATAACTTTGAGTTTTGTCTAATTGCTGTTGTGGGCCGCTTTGCCATGCTTTCCATAACGAATGTACTAAGGCGGCTTCGCGATCTAACCAAGTAAGACTCGCATCCGCATGGTGTTGTGAAAAAGCATACGCTTGTTGAAGGTTGGTTTTAAATTCCGTTAAATCATCAATCAACACTAAACTGCGCGTGCTAAGTTCATCAAACAAGCTCATGAGATTTTGCGCCAGCAACCAAGGGCTGCCTTGGCCGTATAAGCTGGGATATTGTTTTAATACATTCACTAACCACAATAGGCGTTGCGCGTCACTGAGTCTGGGCAACAGATTAATAGGACAAGTTTCATCTAGCCATTGTCTAAATGGCAAAATTTGCGGGCCTAATAAAGCGGCATAACCCTGTTTTTGGCTTTCGTGTAGTAAGGCCGTGCGCAGCGCGCGTGCACCGGCAGCATGCGGGGTAAGAATGAGCAGATTCGACCAATCGGGTAACGAGGCCGCATGCAGGGTAAACAATGCTTTTGTTGTGCGATCGATCAGATTCATGTCTTGCTCAACTGTTGAACTGATGAGGGACATAGTATCATGCACGACAAATTTTCACTGATCGACATCCATGGTTAGCAGTGTGAAGGTCGATTAAATAAGTATTTAAGGAGTGATCGATGAGCAAGGTGCAGAAAGTACGTAAAGCGGTTTTCCCGGTGGCAGGCATGGGCACACGTTTTTTGCCGGCGACTAAAGCTAATCCCAAAGAAATGTTGCCTATTGTCGACAAACCCTTAATTCAATATGCGGCTGAAGAAGCCGTGAAAGCGGGCATTGATGAATTGATTTTTGTAACGGGTCGTAATAAACGTTCGATTCCTGATCATTTTGATAAAGCGTATGAATTAGAAACCGAGCTAGAACAAAAAGGCAAACTGGAAACTTTAGAATTGGTACGTGACATTTTGCCGCCCGAAGTGACCTGTGTTTATATTCGTCAGACGCAAGCGTTGGGTTTAGGCCATGCGGTGTTATGCGCGAAAAAAATTGTGGGTGATGATCCGTTCGCGGTTATTTTGGCAGACGATTTGATTCGTGGTGATGGCAGCACTTGTTTAGAACAAATGGTGACTATTTATAATCGTGAAAATAATAGTGTGATTGCATTGCAAGAAGTGCCTCGCGAAGATACTTCTAAATATGGGATTGTTGAAGGCGAGGTTGGTGGTAAGTATTTAACCCGTATGACTGGCATTGTTGAAAAACCACAACCTAAAGATGCGCGTTCTAATCTTGCGGTGGTAGGACGTTATATTTTTAACAGCCGTATTTTTCATCATTTAGAAAAAACCAAACCGGGTGCGGGTGGTGAGATTCAATTAACCGACGCGATTGCAACCTTGCTACAAGAAGAAACAGTGTATGGTTATCAGTTTCAAGGCAAACGTTTTGATTGCGGCAGCAAATTAGGTTACTTGCAAGCGTCAGTCGAATACGGTTTAGAGCATGCTGAAATAAAAGCCGAGTTCGCTGAGTATTTGCGTAATTTAAAAGTGTAATTGACCGGTAAAGTTGGCAGCGGTGAGCCATTTTTCAGTGGCGTTCTAGCATTGACCAACTAGAGCTGAATGCGTAAGATTGCGCCCCTACCGTTCCTCGGTAGCTCAGTCGGTAGAGCAAGTGACTGTTAATCACTGGGTCGGCGGTTCGAGTCCGTCCCGAGGAGCCATTTTTTCGGTCAGTGTAGATGTTTTACGCTTGATCCCTTAGCACTACAAAAAAACAGCAGTACAAAAAAAGCCGGCATTGCCGGCTTTTTTATTGCGTTTCATTGGTCGTTTATTAAGCAATGACTTTTTTGATGCGCGCGAGTGCTTCTACTAAATTGGCATCGCTAGTCGCAAATGATAAACGCGTATAGCCATCCATGCCGAATGATGATCCAGGCACTAAGGCGACTTCCGCTTTTTCGATCAGGAAGGATGCCAGTTCCATATCATTCTTTAATCCGAGTTTTTGAATTAAGCCCTTAACTTGTGGGAACAAGTAAAAAGTGCCGTCGCCTGCAATGCATTCAATGCCGCTGATTTCATTTAAACCTTTGTGCAATAAATCATGGCGACGTTTAAAAGCGACAACCATTTCTTTGATGCAATTTTGATCACCATTCAAAGCCGCAACAGCAGCGTATTGTGCGATCGATGCGGCATGAGTGGTGCTTTGAGATTGCACTTTAGACATAGCCTTAATCAAATTTTGCGGACCTGCAGCGTAACCGATACGCCAGCCCGTCATGGAATAGGCTTTGGAAACGCCATTTAACACCATCGTGCGATCGTATAAGTCGGGGCAGACCATCAAAATATTGGCGAAAGCCTCATCGGTCCACATGATGTGTTCGTACATATCATCGGTGGCAATTAACACGTGTGGGTGTTTGCGTAATACATCACCCAAGGCGCGTAGTTCGGCATGTGTATAAGCCGTGCCCGCAGGATTAGAGGGGCTATTAATAAAGAATAAGCGGGTTTTAGGCGTAATGGCTGCCGCCAATTGAGCAGGCGTAATTTTAAAGCGCTGATCTTGGCTGCCTTCAATAAAGACCGGCACGCCTTCATGCAGCGTCACAATATCCGGATAAGAAACCCAATAAGGACTGGGGATAATCACTTCATCGCCCGGATTAATGTAGGCGCTGACGAGATTAAAAATGCTTTGTTTGCCACCGCACGACACCAGCACTTGCTCAGTTTTATAATTTAGTTCGTTTTCGCGTTTGAATTTATCGACAACCGCTTGTTTAAGGGAAGCTATGCCTTCTACCGGTGTATATTTGGTATGGCCATCGCGCAGTGCTTTAATGGCGGCGTCTTTAATATGTTCCGGCGTATCAAAATCCGGCTCGCCTGCGCCTAGCGCGATGATATTGCGGCCTTCGGCTTTTAATTTGGCCACGAGGCCGGTCAATGCCAAAGTAGGCGAGGGTTGTATGCGTTGTACGCGCTCAGAAAGCTTGATGTCCACGTTGTTTGCGACTCCAAAAATCGTTGTAAATTCAGGTAAACTGCTGGGCGCACATCATACTGAATTCTTGCCCAATGTCTAAACCAGCTGCAAAATTATTTGAATTAAATACCCACTATCAACCCGCTGGCGATCAGCCCGCGGCGATTGAAAGTCTATGCCGTGGCCTGCAAGAAGGTTTGATGTATCAAACCCTGTTGGGGGTGACGGGTTCCGGTAAAACCTTCACGATCGCCAATGTGATTAATCGTTTGCAACGTCCAGCAATGATTTTGGCGCCTAATAAAACCTTGGCAGCACAACTTTACGGGGAGATGAAAGAATTTTTTCCCAATAATGCAGTGGAATATTTTGTTTCCTATTACGACTATTACCAACCCGAAGCGTATGTGCCGGCATCCAATACTTATATAGAGAAAGATTCTTCACTGAATGAACAAATTGAACAAATGCGTTTGTCAGCCACCAAGGCATTATTAGAGCGTCGCGATACTATTATTATCGCCAGCGTTTCGGCGATTTATGGTTTGGGTGATCCACAATCTTATTTCAAAATGATTTTACATTTAGTCAAAGGCGAACGCATTGACCAACGTCAGTTATTACGCCGACTGGCTGAATTGCAATACACGCGCAATGATATTGAATTACGCCGGGGGACTTATCGTGTTCGCGGTGAAGTCTTAGACGTATTTCCGGCAGAGTCTGAACGCGAAGCGCTGCGCATCGAATTGTTTGATGATGAAATTGAAAACATCAGTTTGTTTGATCCTTTAACAGGCGAAGTTCTACACAAGCTCCAACGTTTTACAATTTATCCAAAAACTCATTATGCAACGCCGAGAGAAATGGTTTTAAAAGCTATTGATAAAATCAAAATAGAATTAAAAGAACGCTTAGAAGAGTTATACGCAAATAATAAATTAGTAGAAGCGCAGCGCTTGCAAGAACGCACGATGTTCGATTTAGAAATGATTCAAGAGTTGGGATATTGCAACGGCATTGAAAATTATTCTCGTCACTTGTCAGGACGTGTGAGTGGTGAACCACCACCGTGTTTGTTTGATTATTTGCCAGCGGATGCGTTACTTGTAATTGATGAGAGTCACGTCACTGTGCCGCAAATAGGTGCTATGTATAAAGGCGATCGTTCGCGCAAAGAAACCTTAGTGACTTATGGATTTCGCTTGCCTTCGGCGTTAGATAACCGACCGTTAAAATTTGAAGAATTCGAACGTATTTCGCCGCAAACTATTTTTGTTTCCGCAACACCGAGTGTTTATGAAGCCGAGCACGCTGATAATATTGCCGAACAAGTCGTACGTCCAACGGGTTTAATTGATCCGATTGTTGAAGTACGTCCGGCCGTTACCCAAGTTGATGATGTTTTATCAGAAATTAATTTGCGTGTCGCCGTCAATGAACGCGTATTAGTGACGACGTTGACTAAACGTATGGCGGAAGACTTAACGGATTATTTATCCGAGCACGGCATTAAAGTGCGTTATTTGCATTCCGATGTAGACACTGTTGAACGCGTGGAAATTATTCGTGATTTACGCTTAGGTGAATTTGATGTGTTAGTGGGTATTAATTTATTGCGCGAAGGTTTGGATTTGCCTGAAGTTTCTTTAGTCACGATTCTTGATGCCGATAAAGAAGGTTTCTTGCGCTCCGAACGTTCTTTGATTCAAACGATAGGTCGTTCTGCACGTAACATAAATGGCAAAGCTATTTTGTATGCGGATAAAATAACTAATTCTATGCAGCGCGCCATGAGTGAAACCACGCGTAGACGTGAAAAGCAGATGGCTTATAATCAAGAACACGGCATTACGCCAGTGGGCATTACAAAGAGTATTGGCGATATCATGCAAGGTGGTTACACGGTGAATGCGCCCAGTGGCCGGAATACGGGATTACGCAATACTATTTTAAAAGCAGCTGAAGAAGCGGGCGAGTATCAGGCGATGGAAAATATGTCGCCACGCGAAGCAAGTAAAGCTATAAAAAAACTCGAACAACAAATGTACGAACATGCGCGTAATCTAGAATTTGAAAATGCCGCACGACTACGTGACAAGATTGAGCAATTGCGCAAGAAAGCGCTGGAGCTTACAACTATTTTGTAACGTCATTAAATATTCATAAATAAAAAACATAAAGCAGATTTTTATCATTGATTTTTTAGCAGCGTTGCATTATCTTGCGCCGCAGTAGGGTAATGAATACCCACTGGCTGTTTAAGGATGATTTTTTGTACGGAGCGCGGAATGCGCTTTAGAGCTTCTCCTGAAATAAAACTTTTTTAATAACAATAATGTTGGAGATATGGACTATGAACCGTCTGTTAGTTTTACGTGCGCGTGTACCTTTGTTATTTTTACCATTGCTCACTTATGGCGCATATTGTCATGCCGTGGAACCTGCGCATGCCTTTTTGCAATTTTTAAACAAATCCGCACCGCAGTTTCAAGAAACTCAAACAACTGCTGAAGCGTATTATGCCGCGATCGATCCCGCTAATTTACGACTCACGCATGATGCTTTTAAAACCTTTAATGCCCTTAGCGATAGCAATGCCGCTGTTTATGTTAATGAAGCCGATCTTGGTTTTGGGCGACGCATGTATGTAAAAACAAATGCTGATGGAAGCGTTGCTTCGTGTGTAGAAAATTATGCAGGCCCAGCGGGTAGTGTGAATGCCCCTGCACAAGTTAAAATTGACAGCGCTAAAGCACATCTTGCGAGTGAATTATTAGCCACAGTTTGCATGGAATATACGGGCACACCCAGCACTGAATCACCTTCAAATGGAATACCTAATACAGCGATTGCACCTAATGTGTTGTTGTCAGGTCGTAAGTTTGTAAAGTTTTTTGCTTATGATGGCGTAGGTCGCCGAATTTATGCGGCAGATTTGGATGGCGAAGGCGCGAAATTTATGCCCGGTTTATGCAATGTATGTCATGGCGGTGAACCAAAATCATTATTGAGTAATGGTACTTATCCGAACAATGGTGACACCAACACTTACTTCTTGCCGTGGGATTTAGATACTTTATTGTTTGATACTGCCGTCGATAATAATCGCGCAACATTAGAACCGCGATTAAAAACCTTTAATCAAGCGGTCCTCGCGACGTATCCGTTGTTACCCGTGAATGGCATTCCAGAAGAATGGTCTACGCCTACGCCCGTAAAAATGATTTATGGTTGGTATGGTGGGAAAACGTTGCCGAATCCAACATTTAATGGCGCTTATATTCCATCCGGCTGGCTAGCAATTAATAATCCTACCGCTCCCGCTAATACAGAGATACTTTATACACAAGTAGTAGCGCCTAATTGTCGAGCCTGTCATGCACAACGTGGTGGTTTGATGCGTAACCAGTTAACTTTTAATTCGTATAAAGACTTTATGTTATATGCGCGTCAAATAGAACATTTGGTTTACGACTTAGGTGTCATGCCATTGGCGAAGCGTACCCATGAATATTTTTGGTCGGGTTCTCAAGCGGCAATTTTAGCGGCGCATATGCCACGTTACAAAAATGGTTATAACGGACAAAAACCAGGTGATTATCTTTTAGACGGCACCAATCTCGAAGCTGGCTACAATTATTCATATGAGTGGAGCGGTTGGTAATAAATTTAATTAATGCTTCTTATTTAAGCTCGCGGTTATCCAGCGAGCTTTTTTTATGCGTGCTTTTTAATCTAAGCGTTTCTTAAAACGAAAAATGTCAGCATGATAGCGGCAAAAGATGAAGCATTAAACATATTGAAGTCCATTACAATTCAAAATCAGGTCGTTGCCATTATGAGATATTTTGCTAAAGAATGATGCGTTGTTGAGGCTGAACTAGATAGGCTTTGTTGCCGCATAGTGTCTAGTCAGCTTCAAGCACATGTGATAATGTTCCGCGCCCAGCTGGAAACAGCGGGATGAACGGCAGGCGCGTAGCTCAGTTGGTTAGAGCACTACCTTGACATGGTAGGGGTCGCTGGTTCGAGTCCAGTCGTGCCTACCAATAATGCTAATACTGTGTTTCGATTCCATGCACTCGTACGGCATGGCGAGCGAAGTTGCAGATCTTAACGTTATTGGCTGTGACATTAACATGCCATCGTCATTCAAAGCTTCCTGTAGTTTATTGGATTTCATTTCATTTTTTATAACCACGTGGCTCTTCGTATCAGCCACCACTGGAGATAGTTCATGCCTGTTATTACTCTTCCTGATGGTTCGCAACGTCCTTTCGATCATGCTGTTACTGTCGCTGAAGTTGCTGCATCTATAGGTGCGGGACTTGCTAAAGCGGCGCTGGCCGGCGCCATTGATGGCCAATTAGTCGACACCAGTTATCTCATTGAACGCGATGTCGCGCTCAGTATCATTACGCCAAAAAGTCCGGAAGCGTTAGACGTCATTCGTCATTCAACCGCACATTTATTAGCGCAAGCGGTTAAACAATTATTTCCCACTGCACAAGTTACCATCGGTCCTGTCATTGAAGACGGATTTTTTTATGACTTTGCGTTTGAGCGTACTTTTACTTTAGATGACTTGGCGCTTATTGAAGCCAAAATGACCGAGCTTGCGCAAACTGATTTCAAAGTAGCGCGCACCGTAATGGCACGTGATGCAGCGGTCACTTTTTTTCGTGGCTTAGGCGAAGAATATAAAGCTAAAATCATTGCAGATATTCCATCGGATCAGGCGATTTCTTTATATCAGCAAGGCGATTTTATTGATTTATGCAGAGGCCCGCATGTGCCTAGTACGGGTCATTTAAAAGCATTTAAATTGATGAAAGTTGCGGGTGCCTATTGGCGCGGTGATTCTAATAATGAAATGTTGCAGCGTATTTATGGTACTGCATGGACTGATCCTAAAGAATTAAAAGCTTATTTGCATCGATTAGAAGAAGCTGAAAAACGCGATCATCGCAAAATAGGGCGTGCGTTAGATTTATTTCACACCCAAGAAGAAGCGCCTGGCATGGTATTTTGGCATGACAACGGCTGGCGTATTTATACTGAAATTCAAAATTATATTCGCGGACGTTTACGCGAAGCAGATTATGAAGAAGTACATACACCGGAAATTGTGGATATTTCTTTGTGGCAAAAATCCGGTCATGCGGAAAAATTTATTGATGATATGTTTTTAACGGGTTCGGAAGATCGCCAATTTGCGATCAAACCAATGAATTGTCCTTGTCATGTGCAAATCTATAATCATGGTTTGAAAAGTTATCGTGATTTACCGTTACGAATGGCGGAATTTGGTTCTTGTCATCGTAATGAAGCGTCGGGCACTTTGCATGGCTTAATGCGAGTGCGCGGTTTTGTGCAAGACGATGCCCATATTTTTTGTACCGAACAACAAGTCAGCGCGGAAGCCGCGAGTTTTATAAAATTGTTATATTCGGTTTATGCAGACTTTGGCTTCACCGATATCCAAGTGAAATTATCAACACGCCCTGCAAAACGCATTGGCGACGATATTTTTTGGGACACTGCTGAAAAAGCCTTAGCGGATGCTTTAGATTCTGAGGGAATTGCGTGGCAACCCAATCCTGGAGAAGGTGCATTTTATGGCCCTAAAATCGAATTCGCATTAAAAGATTGTATCGGTCGCGTGTGGCAGTGCGGGACTTTGCAATTAGATCCCTTTATTCCAGCGCGTTTGAACGCTACTTATATCGCTGAAGACGGCAGTCGGCAGACGCCAATTATGCTGCATCGGGCTATTTTGGGTTCGCTGGAGCGATTTATTGGTATTTTAATCGAGCATTACGCCGGCAAATTTCCTGCTTGGTTGGCGCCGCAACAAGCGGTTTTACTCAATATTACCGATGCACAAGGCTCATTTGTGCGCGAAGCTGAAAAAATCCTTAAAAAACAGGGGCTCAGAGTCACTTCTGACTTGAGAAATGAGAAGATCGGCTTTAAAATCCGCGAGCAAACTTTACAGCGCGTCCCTTACTTATTAGTTGTGGGAGATCGTGAAGTAGAGTCTGGTTCTGTATCAGTTCGTACCCGCGAAGGGGAAGATCTTGGTATTATGACGCTCGCCGCGTTTGCTGCGCATTTGCAGCAGGAAGTCGTGAGTCGTAGTCGGCCATCATTAGAATGAGCCTGTAGATAGTAAATTTTTTCGGAGGATCGACCTATCGTTGATGTAAAGAGTCATCGAATCAATGACAAGATTACCGCTCGTGAAGTACGAGTAATTGATTCAGAAGGCAATCAGCTCGGCGTGTTAAGCATTAGCGAAGCACAAGCATTAGCAAATGAAGCAGAGTTAGATTTGGTTGAGATCGTGCCCACCGAAAAACCGCCGGTTTGCCGTATTATGAATTTCGGCAAATTTAAGTTTGAGCAAAGCAAGAAAGCTCATCAAGCAAAACGTAATCAGAAACAAGTGCAGCTCAAAGAAATTAAGTTGCGCCCCGGAACTGATGACGGTGATTATCAAGTTAAATTGCGTAATTTAATTCGATTCTTAGAAGATGGTGATAAAGCCAAAGTGACTATGCGTTTTCGTGGTCGCGAAATGGCGCATCAAGATTTAGGTTTTGAGTTTTTGAAACGCGTGCAAAAAGATTTAGAAGAGCATGGGACAGTTGAACAATATCCCAAGCTTGAAGGTCGCCAAATGATCATGGTTCTGGGACCGAAAAAGAAGTAAGTAGCAAGTAATTGGTTGAGCTGGGCAGGGCATTGCCCGCAAGACTATTTTAGTTCTAACACTCTAGGAGCACAAAATGCCTAAGTTGAAAACAAACCGTGGCGCAGCCAAACGGTTTAGAGTTGCCGCATCAGGCAAAATCAAGCGTGGACAGTCGCACAAACGACATATCCTCACCAAAAAGAGCGCCAAGCGTAAACGTCAATTACGCGATGGTATCCATGTACATGGAAGTGACGTCGCTTCTATTTATCAAATGATGCCCTACGCATAAGGAGTGAGACATGCCTCGAGTTAAACGTGGTGTGACCGCTCGCGCGCGGCACAAAAAAGTTTTAGATAAAGCAAAAGGTTATTATGGCGCACGTAGTCGTGTGTTTCGTGTAGCCGAGCAAGCTGTTACCAAAGCAGGTCAATACGCTTATCGCGATCGTCGTCAGAAAAAACGCCAATTCCGCTCTTTATGGATTGTGCGGATTAATGCTGCGGCACGTGATTGCGGTTTATCGTACAGCCGCTTTATGAATGGGCTGAAAAAAGCGAACATTGAAATCGATCGTAAAGTGTTAGCTGATTTAGCCGTGTTTAATAAGGAAGCGTTTGCTCAGATCGCTGAGCAAGCTAGAACTTCCCTGTCTTAAGACGCAGTAATGTAAGTTAAGAAAAGGGGGAAGCCTGTAAAGACTTCCCCTTTTTTATGTCCTTCAGGATTGATACATGCCACATATTTTTGATGCACTGAATACAGAAGCCACAACAGCCATTGCCGCAGTAACTGATTTACCGCAGTTAGATCAATTGCGCGTGCAATATCTAGGCAAAAAAGGTTCGGTCACCGCATTATTAAAATCATTAGGCGAAATGCCAGCCGAAGAACGTAAAGCTGCGGGTCAAAAAATTAATGAATTAAAAGATGCGCTGCAATCAGCTTTAGATGCACGCAAAATAATATTAGAACAATCCGCATTACAACAACGCTTAAGTGCAGAAACGATTGATGTCACTTTACCGGGACGTCATATTGCGAGCGGTGCATGGCACCCCATTACGCAAACGTTACATCGCATTGTCGATATTTTAGCGGAGCTTGGTTTTAGTGTAGAAGAAGGCCCAGAAGTAGAAGATGAATTTCATAATTTCGAAGCCTTAAATATTCCAAAAACACATCCCGCACGTGCCATGCACGACACATTTTATGTTGAGCATGGTTTATTATTGCGCACGCACACTTCGCCTGTGCAAGTGCGCGTTATGAAAAATCAACCATTGCCATTACGCATTATTGCACCCGGACGAGTTTATCGTTGTGACTCTGATGTCACACACACGCCGATGTTTCATCAAGTTGAAGGTTTGTTAGTTGATGAAGATGTCAGCTTTGCAGATTTGATGGGCACGCTGGATGCATTTTTAAAAGCTTTTTTTGAACGTGATGACTTAAAAACACGCTATCGTCCTTCGTATTTCCCGTTTACTGAACCTTCTGCTGAAGTAGATATTCAATGCGTACATTGTGTTGGTAAAGGTTGTCGTATTTGCAAAAACACGGGCTGGCTAGAAGTATTAGGGAGTGGCATGGTGCATCCTGAAGTTTTTCGCCATTGTAATATTGATAGCGAACGTTATACGGGTTATGCCTTCGGAATGGGCGTAGAGCGTTTAGCGATGTTGCGTTTAGGTGTAACCGATTTACGTATGTTTTTCGAAAACGATGCGCGTTTCTTAGCGCAATTCGCTTAATAGCATGATTTAAAAATACTCTGTTGATGAACCTATGAAATTCAGTGAAGCTTGGCTACGAACATTTGTAAATCCCGCTATTAAGACGGACGAGTTGCTGGTCCAACTCAATCGCTTGGGTTTGGAAGTAGATGGCGTCTCTGCTGTTGCCCCCATGTTTGATAATGTAGTTGTGGCTGAAATAAAAACCATCAGCCAACATCCGGATGCAGATCGTTTACGCGTGTGTGGTGTTGATGTTGGTCAAACAGAACTATTGCAAATCGTGTGTGGTGCAGCGAATGCTGCGCAAGGAATGAAAGCGCCATTAGCCATGATTGGCGCTAATTTGCCGAATGGTTTAAATATTAAAAAGGGCAAGTTACGCGGCGTTGAGTCCTTCGGTATGTTGTGTTCAGCAGTAGAATTAGGTTTAGCGGAAGTCTCAAATGGATTATTGGCATTGCCCAGTGATGCGCCTGTCGGTCAAGACATTCGCGAATATCTATTATTAAACGATAACATTATAGAAATTGATGTCACGCCGAATCGAGGTGATTGCTTAAGCGTTCGAGGGGTTGCACGTGAAATTGCGACTTTGAATAATTTGTCTTTGCAAGACATTGCGATTACTCCGTTTGCCCCGACGATTGACGATGTTTTAAAAATTAATATCGAAGCGCGTGATGCCTGTCCTGTGTATGTGGGCCGCGTAATTCGTAATTTAAAATTAGAAAACGTTCAAACGCCTATTTGGATTACGGAACGATTACGTCGTGCCGGTATACGTAATATTCATCCCGTCGTTGATATAAGTAATTATGTAATGTTAGAAATCGGGCAGCCTATGCATGCGTTTGATTTGCAGAAATTACACGGCGGCATTCATGTTCGTACACTGAAACAGGCCATTAGTTTGGCGTTATTAGATGGTCAAACCATTGAAGTAAAATCAGATACTTTAGTCATTGCGGATGACAAGGGTGTATTAGCATTAGCCGGCATCATGGGCGGTGCAGCCTCAGCGGTAACAGAGAACACTACCGATATTTTTCTAGAAAGCGCGTGCTTTACTCAAGATGCATTAGCAGGTAAAGCGCGCGAATATAATTTACATACCGATTCATCGCAGCGTTTCGAACGTGGTGTTGATTCCGCGATTCAGCGTTTAGCAATAGAGCGTGCAACGACATTAATTTGTGGCTTAGCGGGTGGTCAAGTAGGCCCCGTAATCGATGTTAACAATACTAATCTAACGCGGCCGACCATTCATTTGCGCACTATGCGCATTGAAAAAATACTTGGAATGCCATTCCCGCAAACGCAGGTGGAACAAATTCTCAGTGGTCTTGGTATGCAACTGCAGCGTGTGGCTGATGGTTGGCAGGTAACACCACCGACTTTTCGTTTTGATATGGCGCGTGAAGTAGATTTGATCGAAGAATTAGCGCGCTTGCATGGTTACGATAATTTGCCGCGTCGTATGCCCATGCTACGCGCACGTGTGCGTGCCGATGCGGGTGAAAATCGCCAACGTCGTTTAAGCCATTTATTAATAGCGCGCGGTTTCCAAGAAGTTATTACCTACAGTTTTGTTGATCCCGTTTTGCAGCAGCCTCTATTACCTCAGCGGATTAATCTTGCTTTACGCAATCCGATTTCGTCTGAAATGGCGGTGATGCGCACGAGCTTAATTCCGGGCTTGTTACAAACATTAATTTACAATCAAAATCGCCAACAAAAACGCTTACAAATTTTTGAAGCTGGTTTGCGCTTTGAATTAGATGCACATAATCAACTTAGTCAAACGCCAACCTTAGCGGCTTTGCGATGGGGTAGTCGTGAACCGGAATCCTGGCAAGCAGCTAAACCACAGTTAGATTTTTATGATATTAAAGGCGACATCGAAGCTTTGCTCGCCGCTGCTGGTTTGCGCGATATTTTATTTGAACCGCTTATGAACGAGTTATTGCCGTGGCAGCCCGGCTCCGCAGCCTATATAAAATGTGCGGATAAAGTCATCGGTGTAGTCGGTGCTTTGCATCCTGCTAATTTGGCAGCACTTGATATAGAAGGCGCGGTCTATGCGTTTGAACTCGATATAGCGCCTTTATTAAATCAGCCCACGGTAGCAAAAGCTGCTGATGTTTCCAAATTCCCTGCCATTCGCCGGGATTTGGCCATCATCGTGGATCACAACTGCGACTGGCAAGCGGTCTTGGCGAGCGTGCAGAAAATAGGCATTAGCAGTTTACGATCCGTGCTTTTATTTGATGTTTACGCTGGAAAAGGCGTGATACCTGGTCGAAAAAGTTTCGCGATGGGCTTGATTTTACAGGAATTTTCGCGCACTCTTACCGACGATGAGGTGGATGCGGCAGTGGCCGTTATTCTCGCTGCACTA
Source organism: Gammaproteobacteria bacterium (assembly GCA_013817245.1). NCBI lineage: Bacteria > Pseudomonadati > Pseudomonadota > Gammaproteobacteria > Gammaproteobacteria bacterium. The sequence goes on along the minus strand of JACDDA010000004.1, from coordinate 155,120 downwards.
CGGGCAGATCTCAACGCGATCTTGAGGGAGTAGGCGTTAACATGGCACTCACCAAAGCTGAAATGGCCGAGATGCTGTTCGATGAACTCGGACTGAACAAGCGTGAAGCCAAGGAATTGGTGGAGTTATTTTTTATCGAAGTGCGCGACGCCTTAGCTAAAGGTGATGAAGTAAAGTTATCAGGTTTTGGTAATTTTACCTTGCGTACCAAAAATCAACGACCCGGCCGAAATCCTAAAACGGGCGAAGAGATACCTATCTCAGCGCGGCGCGTAGTGACATTCCGGCCAGGACAAAAACTGAAAGCACGAGTGGAAGCGTATGCTGGAAGCCAGCAACAATAACGAATTACTTGCGATACCTAACAAACGTTACTTCACAATTGGTGAAGTCAGCGAGTTGTGCAGTGTCAAACCGCATGTATTGCGTTATTGGGAACAAGAATTTTCACATCTTAAACCCGTTAAGCGTCGTGGTAACCGCCGTTATTATCAACGTCATGATGTGATTCTGATTCGGCAAATTCGTAGTTTATTATATGACCAAGGCTACACTATCGGCGGCGCGCGTTTGCAGTTATCCGGCGAAACCGCAAAAGACGACACCTCTCAAAGCCAACAAATTATTCACCAGATCCGCGTTGAACTCGAAGAGATCTTGCAAATCTTAAAACGTTAAGATGTTTTTTGGTTATAATGCGCCCGCTTTGTCGGGGCGTAGCGCAGCCTGGTAGCGCACCACGCTGGGGGTGTGGTGGTCGCAGGTTCAAATCCTGCCGTCCCGACCAAATTCATACTTATATATACTCATTAGCCAAACTATAAGCTCGGGCAGGGGCTGCCAGGAGTATTAATGAAAGACAATGCCGGCAGTAATCAATCACGCACCACCCACTCGGGCAACTTATCGGTTATCACCGACAATAGATCTACCTCTCACGCAATTGAGTGGTTGTGGTCTGATGCAAAAGTTGAGCAGCAAGTCCGCTTTGTCAAAGCCATTTATGATACGAGTCCGAACGCTATTTATTTGTTCGACGTCATTGAACGTAAAACATTATTTAATAGTAGAGGTGCTTTGCAGGTGTTGGGTTACAGCACCCAGCAACTTATAGATATGGGTGGCGAGTTGTTACCCGCCGTAATGCATCCCGATGATGCGGCACATATGGAACAACATTTTGCTGCGTTGCTGCATTCCAATGACAATGAAACACCCCTAGAAGCAACTTACCGTTTAAAAGCAAATGATGGTCAATGGCGATGGTTTCATAGTCGCGATTCAATTTATGAGCGCGACGCTGATGGGCGTGTCCGTTTAATTGTCGGCACTGCACAAGATATTACCGAATATCAAACCGCATTAGATCAATTAAGTCAGATGCAAAAAATGGAAGCCATTGGTAATTTAGCCGGCGGCGTTGCGCATGACTTTAATAATTTGCTTTCCGGTATTTTAGGTTACGCTGAATTATTACAAGAACAATCAACACCGAATAGCACCGCTAGCGAATACGTCGAAGCAATTTTAGGCGCAGGTGAACGCGCGCGTGATTTAGCCGAGCAATTATTAGCTTTTGCTCGTAAACAACCCATATCACCAGAATATTTAGACATCAATCGTTGCTTACATGAATTGCAACCCATGTTGCGACGTTTATTGCGCGAAGATATTCGTTTGGAAATTAATTGCGCAGCTCAACTACCGATGATTTGGTTTGATGCAACCCAACTTGATCAAATTATTATGAATCTTGCTTTAAATGCGCAAGATGCCATGATCGATGGCGGACGTTTAGCGCTTGATGTCTACACACGCCGTGCACCTAATCAAGATGCGCAACCCATTGTGATTGTGGAAGTGACAGATACCGGTACTGGCATGCGCGAAGAACAATTACAGCGTATTTTCGAACCCTTTTATACGACTAAACAACAAGGCAATGGATTAGGTTTGTCGACGGTATATGCATTAGTGAAACAGCATGAAGGGCGCATTAGTGTTAAAAGCACGTTAGGGAAAGGCAGTTGTTTTATTCTGGAGCTGCCAGCGCGTGACATGCAAGCAGCGCACGCGCCATTAGTAGGCGCATCATCTATTACATCGGATATTAAATTAGCTAATGACACAGGTGCAGTATTAATCGTTGAAGATGATTCGACCGTACGTACTTTTATGGTAACGGCCTTGCGTGCAGCGAACATTAAAGTATTTTCTGCGGGTGGCACCGCTGAAGCACGAGCGCTGATGCAAGAATGTGGTTCGGAAATTAGTTTATTGCTTAGCGATGTAGTAATGCCCGACGGTTCTGGTGTTAAGTTATATCAACAACTCAATGCAGTGTATCCGCAATTAAACGTATTATACGTTTCTGGTTATGATGCAGAATGGTTGTTGGAATATCATGACGTGCCGCGCAATAAATTATTATTTAAACCCGTGCAACGCCAATTATTAGTCCAACGCATTAAACGAATCTTGCGCAGTGCTCGTTATAGTGCTGCTTGATTAATTGTTAAGCGCTATTTTTTGATTTATAACTTGCCTTGTCTCACATCCATAAAAAGATTCAACGTCGCAATATTGTTAATCAACTCGTTTGGTCCAGCGATGTACATCCAATTTTACGTCAGGTTTTAGCCCATCGTCACATTGGATCAGTTGACGAATTAAATTGTAGCTTAAATAAATTATACGATGCGCAAGCTTTGTCTGGTTTAGAGCAAGCTGCCGAATTATTAGCTGACGCCATCATAAGCAATCAACGCATTTTAATTATGGGCGACTTTGATGCCGACGGCGCAACGAGCAGTGCGTTAGCGGTACGCGCGCTACGCGCAATGGGAGCGCAACAAGTTGATTTTTTAGTGCCTAACCGTTTTGAATTTGGTTATGGTTTAACGCCCGAAATTGTCGCGATAGCCGCGCAACGAAAACCAGATTGGTTACTGACTGTTGATAACGGCATCTCTAGTCATGCGGGAGTACTTGCTGCGAATGCAGCAGGGATCGGCGTCATTATCACCGATCATCATTTACCGGGCGCACATTTACCCGCCGCGCGCGTTATCGTAAATCCAAATTTACCGAATGATACTTTCCCAAGTAAAAATCTTGCGGGTGTCGGCGTAATATTTTATGTTTTGTCTGCGGTGCGCGCTGCTTTACGCAAACGTGCATGGTTTAACGAAACACGAATAGCACCTAATCTTGCCCAATGGTTAGATTTAGTCGCACTCGGCACGGTTGCCGATGTGGTGCCACTCGATCACAACAATCGCATTTTAGTTGAACAAGGATTACGTCGCATACGAGCGAAACAATGTGTACCGGGTATTCAGGCTTTGTTAGCTGTAGCCGGACGTTCAGCACAAGAATTGCTCGCTAGTGATTTAGGTTTTGTAGTTGCGCCGCGGCTTAATGCAGCCGGGCGTTTAGATGACATGGCTTTAGGTATTCGTTGTTTATTGACTGATGATGCGAACGAAGCGCGTCAATTAGCTGAACGTTTGGATGCGTTTAATAAAGAACGGCGCGTCATTGAGCGTGACATGCAAACGCAAGCATTGGATAAATTATCTGCGCTCATCAAAAAACTGGCAGGCGCGAAATTGCCAGCGGGCTTGGCTTTGTTCGATAGCGAATGGCACCCGGGCGTTATTGGTATTTTAGCAGCGCGAATTAAAGAAACGTTTCATCGTCCGGTGATTGCTTTTGCGCCCAGTGAACAAATGAATTTTATTAAAGGCTCGGCGCGTTCAATTCCAGGCGTGCATATTCGCGATTGTTTGGAATGGGTGCATGCGCAGTATCCGAGTTTAATCCAAAGTTTTGGTGGTCATGCAATGGCGGCAGGTTTAACGATTGCGCAGAGTGCATTAAGTGATTTCCAGGCGGCCTTTGCACAAGCGGTGGAATATTACGCACAAGATGTTGAATTAGGCGAAGCCATTATTTGGTCCGATGGTGAATTAGATGCCGCCGATCTCACTTTAGAAACAGCGCAAGTCTTACGTGATGCCGCACCATGGGGGCAGCGTTTCGCTGAGCCTATATTTGATGGGTATTTTGAGGTAGTGGAACGTAGAATTGTCGGAGAATCGCATCTCAAATTAAAACTAAATTTAGCGGGCCGTGTATTCGACGCCATTGCATTTAATGAAACGGGAGAAAGCTGGCAAAATATTCAACGTGTGCGTGCAAGTTATAAACTTGATATTAACTTCTATACAGACCAACGAAAACTACAATTACAAATCACCCATATTGAAGCGGCCGATTAAGCAGCGTTAGTAATTGCCCGCCTATTTCGTGTATCATGACGCGCATCGTGTCTTCTAGAAAAAACTCAGTAGATAAAAATTATGCTCGAAATTAACGCCGTCACTGCTCATATTGCCGATTTAACGCTGCGCCTAGATTCGCTCAGGGGGTATCTTTGACTATGCCGCCAAACAAGAACGTTTAGAAGAAGTTAATCGCGAACTGGAAACAGGCAACATCTGGAATAATCCCGAACGCGCGCAAGCCTTAGGCAAAGAGCGCGCAGCCTTAGAAATTATTGTAAACGTCATTGGCAACACCGCCGCACAAATCGCCGATACCGCTGAACTCTTAGCCTTAGCACGCGCCGAAAATGACATCGACACTATCGAATCCATCGCCGTTGATTTAGCGCAATGCGAACAACGCGTCGCTGCTTTAGAATTTCGTCGTATGTTTTCCGGCGAAATGGATAGTCATAATGCCTTCCTTGATATTCAAGCCGGCTCCGGCGGCACCGAAGCGCAAGACTGGGCCGAAATATTATTGCGTATGTATTTGCGTTGGTCAGAAGCTAAAGGTTTCAAAGCAGAAATTATTGAGCTATCACCCGGTGAAGTAGCAGGTATTAAAAGCGCTACGATTAAAGTGGATGGTGATTATGCCTATGGTTGGTTACGCACCGAAACCGGCGTGCATCGCTTAGTCCGTAAATCACCGTTTGATTCTGGCAATCGTCGTCATACGTCATTTAGCGCGGTGTTTTTATCGCCTGAAATTGATGACGATATTGATATTGAAATTAACCCGGCTGATTTACGCGTTGACGTGTATCGTGCCAGCGGCGCCGGCGGACAACACGTTAATAAAACTGAATCGGCTATTCGCATCACGCATGTGCCTACTAATACAGTTGTGCAATGTCAAAGCGATCGTTCACAACATAAAAATCGCGATACGGCGATGAAGCAATTAAAAGCCAAACTTTACGAATTAGAAGTACAAAAACGTAATGTCGCGTCACAAGCACTAGAAGATAGTAAGTCGGATATTGGCTGGGGCAGTCAAATCCGCTCATATGTATTAGATCAATCAAGAATTAAAGATTTGCGTACTAATATCGAAACCTCTAATACTCAAGCCGTCTTAGACGGTGATTTGGATAAATTCATTGAAGCAAGTTTAAAAGCTGGATTATAAATCATGACCGATAAAAATCACGAAGCCGCTGACTCGACCGTTGAAAAACCGGATGAAAATAAACTCATCGCATTGCGTCGCGAAAAATTAGGAAAATTGCGCGAACAAGGTCAAGCCTATCCCAATGATTTTCGGCGCGATGCTTTAGCTGCAAAATTACATACGCAATATAATGATAAAACCGCGGAAGAATTAGAAGCGCTTAAATTACGTGTAGCGGTAGCAGGCCGCATGATGGCGAAACGCATAATGGGCAAAGCTAGTTTTACTCACTTACAAGACATGTCAGGTCAAGTGCAATTATTTGTCCAGCGCGATAGTTTGCCAGAAGGTGTTTACGATGCATTTAAAACGTGGGATATCGGCGATATCGTCGGCGCCCAAGGCGTCTTGTTTAAAACTAAAACCGGTGAACTCAGCGTAAAAATTGACAGTTTACAATTATTAACTAAATCGCTACGGCCATTACCCGAAAAATTCCATGGCTTGTCTGATACAGAACAACGCTATCGTCAACGTTATGTTGATTTAATCATGAACGCAGAAGCCCGTGCAGTGTTTCATTTGCGCACGCGCGTGATTAACTTTATTCGTCAATATTTAAATGGTCTAGAGTTTGTTGAAGTTGAAACACCGATGATGCAAGTTATTCCGGGTGGCGCAACCGCAAGACCTTTTGTTACGCATCATCATGCTTTAGATATGACGCTGTATTTGCGCATCGCGCCAGAGTTATATTTAAAACGTTTAGTCGTAGGTGGTTTTGAAAAAGTCTACGAGATCAATCGAAACTTTCGTAATGAAGGCGTGTCGACTCGCCACAATCCAGAATTTACCATGTTAGAGTTTTACCAGTCGTATGCTGATTATCACGATTTGATGAATCTTACTGAAGACATGCTGCGTAAATTAGCTGAAACAACTTTAGGCAGCAGCAAAATCCAATATCAAGATGAGCGCTATGATTTTGCTGAACCGTTTGTACGCATGAGCGTGCGCGAAGCGATTTTAAAATTTAATCCGCAACTTAGCGGTGATGACATCGACGATCTGAGTCGCGCCAGCGCGTATGCAAAAAGTATTGGTATTGCGCTGAAACCTACTTATGGTTTAGGTAAAATTCAAATTGAAATATTCGAAAAAACGGCTGAAGAAAAATTACGTCAACCGACTTTTATAACTGCATATCCCGCTGAAGTATCACCATTGGCGCGGCGCAACGACGACAATCCTTTTGTTACTGATCGTTTTGAATTTTTTGTCGGCGGCCGTGAAATTGCGAATGGTTTTTCAGAATTAAATGATCCGGAAGATCAAGCTGAACGTTTCAAAAAGCAAGTCGATGAAAAAGCCGCTGGCGATGAAGAGGCAATGCATTATGATGCTGATTATATTCGCGCCCTAGAATATGGTTTACCGCCTACTGCAGGCGAGGGTATAGGCATTGATCGTTTGGTGATGTTGTTAGCCAATGCGCCGTCGATTCGTGATGTCTTACTGTTTCCGCATATGCGACCAGAATAATAATGCGCGTATGAAATGCATAAGCAAGTAAACACGAAGTTGTTCAGCATTTAACGCTAATATATTGCTGTAATGCGTTAATCTGTCAGAATACGACTATGACTGATTCTCCTGTTTTTCATCCTGACCCCACGTTTCATTCTTTAGATGAGCGTTCACAGCAATTACTCAAAACTCTGATTGAACGTTATATTCGTGACGGCGAGCCGATAGGGTCACGTACTTTATTGCAGGATTCGTTGATGGATTTGAGTCCCGCGACGATTCGTCATGTGATGGCGGATTTAGAGGGCATGGGTTTGGTGCGCTCGCCACATACTTCTGCTGGACGTATTCCGACTGCTAAAGGCTATCGCGTCTTTGTTGACACGATGTTAAACATCAAACCTTTGCATGATGTGGAAATCGAAAGCCTAAAATTACAACTGGGTTTAACGCGAGATAACAAAACCTTACTAAAGTCGGCGAGCACGGTGTTATCCGATATCACGCGCTTTGCGGGTTTGGTCATGGTACCTAGACCTGAAGCGGCAGCTTTGCGCCAAGTAGAGTTTTTACCTTTAAGCAATCGACGGGTATTGGCATTGTTGATCGTCAATGACAAGGAAATTCAAAACCGTGTCGTACATGTAGATCGTGATTACAGTCGTGATGAATTACAGCAAGCGGCGAATTTTATTAATGCGCATTTTTCGGGTCGTGATTTAGGCGGCATTCAAGAACGTTTACGCCATGATTTGTTGCAGGCGCAAGAACAGTTAAATCATTTGATGAAACTCGTGATTGAAATGTCGGGGCAGGTATTTTCATTAGATCCTCAACAAACCGGCGATGATTTATTTGTTGATGGCCAGACTAATTTAATGAACGTCAAAGATTTATCCGATATGGAAAAGCTCAAGCAATTGTTTGAAGCATTCAATAAAAAACGCGACATTCTGCATTTACTGGATCGTTGTCAGCAGGCTGATGGCGTACAGATTTATATAGGTCAAGAGTCGGGCTACCAAGCGCTGGATGATTGCAGCGTTATTACTGCGCCATATTCTGTCGGTGGCGAAGTAATTGGGGTGTTAGGTGTAGTGGGACCCACGCGCATGGCTTACGATCGGGTGATTCCTATTGTAGACATCACCGCCAAATTACTCAGTGCAGCATTGTCTGAGCAATCATAAATAAGCATCCCGAATTGACCGGATGGGGTCGCAAATTATCGTTATCTTTTATATAGTGCGCCTCCGCTGAATCCTTAGCAGCCCTTGAAATCCTTGGATTTAGCCCCAGTTACTAGAACTTCGTATTGTCAAAAGAGTATGTTATGTCCGCAGAACAACCCGTCGATCAAAGCCCGCTCGATCAAGCTGAAGCCCATGTGCAAGTGGAGCTCGACTCAACTGAAATACCTTCTGAATTAAGCGTATTACAAGAACAGCTGGCGGCGGCACAGCAAAAAATTGCTGAGCAGTGGGACCAAGGATTACGGGCCCGCGCGGAGCTGGATAATGCCCAAAAACGCGCTCAGCGCGATTTAGAAAATGCGCATAAATACAGTATTGAAAAAATGGCTTTAGATATTTTAAGCGTTCGTGACAGCTTGGAATTAGGCTTAGCCGCAGCGGATAAATCAAATGATATAGCCACTTTGCGCGAAGGCGTGGATTTGACCTTGAAACAATTAGCGCAAGCCATGGAGCGTTATCAAATCAAAGTGCTTGATCCTATAAATGAAAAGTTTAATCCAGATTGGCATCAAGCCATGTCTATGCAAGAAAGTGCCGAACAACCCGCGAACACCATCATTCAAGTACTGCAAAAAGGTTATCGCTTGCATGAACGTTTATTACGGCCCGCCTTGGTGGTTATCGCTAAAGCACCGGCTAACTAAAACCACATTGAAGACTTGAAATACACAACCTGAGCCTTATATATGAGGCATCAAATTATTAAGCATAAGCTTGCGGAGATTTAAACATGGGTAAAATTATTGGTATTGACTTAGGCACCACCAATTCTTGCGTAGCAGTGATGGAAGGTGGCAAAGCCAAAGTAATTGAAAATAGCGAAGGTGATCGCACTACACCTTCCACCGTAGCTTTTGCGGAAGACGACGAAATTCTCGTTGGTCAAGCAGCCAAGCGCCAAGCGGTTACGAATCCACAAAATACACTTTATGCCGTCAAACGATTGATTGGTCGTCGCTTTGATGAAAAAGAAGTGCAAAAAGATATTCAATTAGTACCTTATAAAATTGTTAAAGCTGACAACGGCGACGCGTGGGTAGAAGCGCGTGGCAAGCGTATGGCTGCGCCGGAAATTTCTGCGCGCGTTTTAATGAAAATGAAAAAAACGGCAGAAGATTATTTAGGTGAAACCGTCAGCGAAGCAGTTATTACCGTTCCTGCTTATTTTAATGATTCACAACGTCAAGCAACTAAAGACGCAGGACGAATTGCAGGTTTAGATGTTAAGCGCATCATCAACGAACCTACTGCCGCTGCATTGGCTTACGGCATGGATAAAAATCGTGGCGACGCTAAAATTGCCGTGTACGATTTAGGTGGCGGTACTTTCGATATTTCTATTATTGAAATTGCTGAAATTGATGGCGAACATCAATTTGAAGTATTGGCAACCAATGGCGACACTTTCTTAGGCGGTGAAGATTTTGATCGCCGTTTAATTGAATTCTTATTAGCTGAATTCAAAAAAGAACAAGGCATTGATATTAAAAATGATCCTTTAGCTATGCAGCGACTAAAAGAAGCGGCAGAAAAAGCTAAAATCGAATTATCTTCTGCCACACAGACCGACATTAATTTGCCGTACATTACGGCAGATAACACCGGTCCGAAACATTTAAATCTAAAAATTACGCGCGCAAAATTAGAATCATTAGTCGATGACTTGATTCAAAATACGATTGCGCCATGTAAACAAGCATTAAAAGATGCAGGCTTGACCGCTGAACAGGTTACCGATGTGATTTTAGTAGGTGGCCAAACGCGTATGCCAAAAGTACAACAAGCAGTACGCGAATTCTTTGGTCAAGAGCCGCGCAAAGATGTAAATCCTGATGAAGCCGTTGCCATTGGCGCTGCTATTCAAGGTGGCGTATTAGGCGGCGAAGTTAAAGACGTATTATTGTTAGACGTTACCCCGTTATCGTTAGGTATTGAAACGATGGGTGGGGTCATGACCAAACTCATCGAAAAAAATACCACGATTCCGACCAAAGCGAATCAAGTATTTTCTACCGCAGAAAACAATCAAACTGCCGTTACCGTGCACGTGTTACAAGGTGAGCGCGAAATTGCTTCTGGCAATAAATCACTGGGTCGTTTTGATTTAAATGATATTCCGCCTGCACCGCGCGGCACACCGCAAATCGAAGTGAATTTCGATATCGATGCCAACGGTATTTTAAACGTATCGGCTAAAGATAAAGCCACAGGCAAGCAACAATCTATCGTGATTAAAGCATCTAGCGGTTTAAGCGATGCTGAAATTGAACGCATGGTGAAAGATGCAGAAGCGAATGCCGAAGAAGATCGTAAATTGCGTGAGCGCATCGATGCACGTAATCAAGCAGATACGATGATTAATGCCGCCGAAAAATCCTTGACGGATTTGGGCGATAAAGCAGAAACCAGTGATAAACAAGCGGTGCAAACGGCGATTAGCGCATTGCAAGAAGCGTTAAAAAATGATGACTTAGATGCGATTAAAGAAAAAACCACGGCTTTAACTGAAGCTGCGGGTAACTTAGCGCAAAAAGCTTATGCTCAACAAGCGGGTAATCAAGAACAAGCGAATTCATCACAAAGCACAGAAGCCAATAACGATGGTGATGTCGTCGACGCTGATTACGAAGAAGTAAAAGAAGACAAATAAGAATTTTTGTTTATGACATTATAAACAATGACCGGCATGATGATTAACCATTGCCCAGTAGCTTTGCTATTGGGCAATGTGTTTTAGATACGAGATCGCAATGGCAAAATCTGATTATTACGAAACTTTAGGCGTTGCAAAAAACGCTAGTGACGAAGAAATTAAAAAAGCTTATCGCCGTTTAGCGATGAAGCATCATCCTGATCGCAATCCTGATTCGAAAGAAGCCGAAGAAAAATTCAAAGAAGCGAAAGAAGCTTACGAAATTTTATCCGATTCCCAAAAACGCAGTGCGTATGATCAATTTGGTCATGCCGGCGTAAGTGGCATGGGTGGCGGCGCTGGCGCGCAACATGGCAATGGTAACTTCAGTGATATTTTTGGCGATGTGTTTGGTGATATTTTTGGCGGTGGTGGACGTGGCGGTAATCGCGTTTATCGCGGCGCTGATTTGCAATATCGTTTAGATATTTCACTAGAAGATGCCGTTAACGGTACTGAAGTAAAAATTCGCATTCCGACGATGGAAATATGCGATACCTGTGACGGTTCCGGTGCGAAAAAGGGCAGCAAACCACAAACCTGTACTACTTGTGGTGGTGTTGGCCAAGTACGTATGCAGCAAGGCTTTTTTTCCGTACAACAAACGTGTCCACGTTGTCATGGTCGCGGTCAAATAATTAGCGATCCGTGTAATGCTTGTCGCGGTGAAGGTCGTTTACAAAAAAATAAAACCTTATCTGTCAAAGTACCCGCCGGTGTCGATACCGGAGATCGTATTCGTTTAAGCGGTGAAGGCGAAGCAGGCCAGAACAATGGCCCTGCCGGCGATTTATATGTGCAGATTAATGTTAAAGCGCACGCCATTTTTAAACGTGATGACAACAATCTTTTATGCTTAGTCCCCATCAGTATTGTGATTGCAGCACTCGGCGGTGAAGTTGAAATTCCTACGCTTGATGGTCGTGTTAAATTAAAAATTCCTAGCGAAACTCAAAGTGATAAAGTTTTTCGCATTCGCGGCAAAGGCGTAAAACCTGTGCGCGGCGGCGCGCGCGGTGATTTGTTATGCCAAGTGCAAGTTGAAATTCCGGTGAATTTATCCAGCGAGCAAAAAGATTTGCTGAATAAATTTGCACAAAGCATGGCTAAAGATAACGGCAAACACAGCCCCCAAGAACGCGGCTGGCGTGATCATGTAAAAAAGTTTTTTGATGATATGAAACTCTAAGCTGCGCGATGGGCATGGCTTCCGTATAATGACGCGCATTCTATAAACGAAGTAGACGATACTTATGATTCGAATTGGAATTCACGGCGCTGCCGGTCGCATGGGTCGCGCTTTGATCGAAGCTTGTCAAACACATCCCGAACTCACCTTAGGCGCAGCGCTTGAACGTGGCGGCAGTGGCATTATCGGTACGGATGCCGGCTTGCTGGCAGGCGTCGGTGAAGTGGGTGTGGTTATCAATGATTCCATCCTCGCGGTTGTTGATCAATTTGATGTGTTAGTAGATTTCACGCGCCCCGAACCTAGTCTGCAAGCATTACAAATCTGCAGTCAACACGGCAAAAAAATGGTCATCGGCACTACCGGCTTTGATGACGCTCAAAAACAAATTATTAATGACTGCGCACAAACTATCGGCATTATGTTCGCGCCGAATATGAGTGTCGGCGTCAATCTCTGCTTCAAATTATTAGAAATCGCCGCCCGTGTTTTAGGTGACGATGTTGATATCGAAATTATCGAAGCCCATCATCGTCATAAAGTCGACGCACCATCCGGCACTGCTTTACGCATGGGTGAAGTAGTCGCGGAAGCCCTAGGTCGCGATTTAAAAAACTGCGCTGTGTATGGTCGTGAAGGTCATACCGGTGAACGTGCTCCAGGCACGATTGGTTTTGAAACCATTCGCGCAGGCGATATTGTCGGTGATCACACGGTGATGTTTGCCGATATTGGTGAGCGAGTAGAAATCACGCACAAAGCCAGTAGTCGCATGACCTTTGCTAAAGGCGCGATGCGTGCGGCGCATTGGTTACATACCAAGCCCCATGGTTTGTTTGATATGCAAGACGTATTAGGTCTGCGTTAAGTCGTCAGTACACACGAGGATATTATGAGTTTTGCAATTTTGTTTCCGGGACAAGGTTCCCAGTCAGTCAATATGTTGGCCGAATTACGTGCCACACATAGTGTTGCGCAAGAAAGCTTTGCTGAAGCGACAGAGGCCTTAGGCTACGATTTGTGGCACATCATTAGCGAAAATCCAGACGATAAACTCAATAAAACTGAATACACTCAGCCAGCAATGTTGGCGGCAGGCGTAGCGACATGGCGTGTGTGGCAAAGTTTAAAAGGTCCTCAGCCCGCGTATTTAGCAGGACATAGCTTAGGCGAATACACAGCTTTAGTAGCGGCCGGCTCTATAGCTTATGCCGATGCTTTACGTATTGTCGCGGAACGCGGCCGTCTGATGCAGGCAGCCGTACCGGAAGGTCAAGGCGCTATGGCGGCTATTTTAGGCTTAGAAGATGAACAAGTGCGGCAACTCTGCCGCGATGCGGCGCAAGGCGACATTGTTGAAGCGGTTAATTTCAATTCGCCTGGTCAAGTGGTGATTGCCGGTCAAAGCGCCGCGGTTGCTCGTGCAATTGAATTAGCCAAACCGGCTGGCGCAAAAATGGCGCGCTTATTACCCGTGAGCGTACCTTCGCATAGCAGTTTAATGCGGGGAGCCGCAGAAAAGCTGGCCGTACATTTACGTAACATTGAAGTCAAAGCACCGACTATTCCGGTATTGCATAATATTGATGCCCAGGCACGTAACAGTGCAGCGGATATCATTAGCGCGCTACAACAACAGCTGCACAGTCCTGTGTTATGGGTAGACACCATTAAACATATTCAAGCGCAGGACATTATCAACTTAGCTGAATTAGGCCCAGGCAAGGTATTAGCCGGTTTATGCAAGCGGATTGATCGCGAGTTAAAAGGTTATGCGGCTGACACTACTGAAGGCATGCAGCAAACTCTCGATGCTTTTCGCAGTCTTTGATTAAATACCAAAAATAAAAGGGAAGTCTGGATGAATTTCTTAAGCGGAGAAATAGCCTTAGTCACTGGCGCGAGTCGCGGCATTGGCCAAGCGATCGCGCTGGAATTAGGCCGTCAAGGAGCATTTGTGATCGGTACCGCCACATCAGAAACTGGTGCACAAAAGATCTCTAACTATTTGAAAGAAAAAGAAATAAACGGCGTCGGAAAAATGTTAGATGTTAAAGACAACAGTGCAATCGAACAGTTGATTGAAACCATCAGCAAAGATCACGGCGCGGTTAGCATATTAATTAATAACGCCGGCATTACCCGCGATAACTTATTGCTGCGGATGAAAGCGGAAGAGTGGGATGACATTATCCAAACAAATTTATCCTCCATTTTTCGTGTTTCTAAAGCGGTATTGAGAGGCATGACCAAAGCACGTAAAGGCCGTATTATCAGCATCGCTTCCGTAGTTGGTTCGACAGGTAATCCCGGTCAAGCGAATTATGCCGCTGCCAAAGCGGGCGTAATCGGCTTTAGCAAATCATTAGCACGAGAAATCGGTTCTAGAGGCATCACTGTCAACGTGGTGGCGCCCGGATTTATCGATACCGACATGACACGCGACTTACCCGAAGCGCAGCGTGATTCATTAATCAGTCAAATCCCATTAAATCGTTTGGGACGTGCAGAAGATATCGCTCAGGCCGTGGCTTTTTTAGCCTCACCTGCGGCGATGTACATCACCGGTGAAACATTACATGTTAACGGCGGGATGTATATGAGCTAGACTGCGCAGGCAGTCAGCCCAAGAACGGGGAATTTGAATTCAGCAAGACAGTAGATTGCTGAGGACGTTTTCACTACAATAGCGACCGCGCAAAGCCGCATAATATTTGGAGGCCTTTTGGACCATGAGTAACGTGGAAGAACGAGTTAAAAAGATTGTTATCGAACAGTTGGGCGTTAAAGAAGAAGAAGTCACGAATGCTGCGTCATTCGTTGATGATCTTGGCGCAGATTCCCTAGACATCGTCGAATTAGTCATGGCGCTGGAAGAAGAGTTTGAAATGGAAATTCCTGATGAAGAGGCTGAAAAAATTGCCACTGTTCAGGATGCCATCAACTACGTCACTAGCCATTCATAAATCGGTACGGTGGTAATATCTTATAGCCGCTATCTCACACGGGATCGCGGCTATATTTATGTATAGGGTTTGGCATAGTTATATTCTTCGCTATGCACGCCCTGCAAAACATTTTCAGTGTTAATCGATTGTCATCAGGAGCCAAACAATATGTCAAAACGTCGCGTCGTCATAACGGGTCTTGGTTGCATTACTCCGTTGGGCAACAACGTCAAAGACACCTGGAACAATATATTAGCGGGTAAATCCGGCGCAGCGCCGATCACGCATTTTGATGCGTCAGAATATTCGGTTCGTTTTGCCTGTGGCGTAAAAGATTTTGATCCTGAAGCATTTGGCATCGAACGCAAAGAACAGCGCAAGATGGATATTTTTGTGCAATATGGTCTCGCCGCAGCAGTAGAAGCAATTGCTGATTCTGGTTTAGTCGTCACAGAAGAAAATGCGGGCCGCATTGGCGCAGCGATTGGCTCAGGCATTGGTGGCTTGCCTTACATCGAAAACACGCACAATATTTTATTAGCGGGTGGTCCTCGCAAAGTTACCCCATTTTTTGTACCGGCTAGCATCATTAATATGATTGCCGGTAATTTATCAATTCGTTATGGCTTTCAAGGCCCTAACATCGCTATCGTCACCGCTTGCACAACTGGCACCCACAACATTGGTGAAGCCGCACGTATGATTCAATACGGCGATGCTGATGTGATGATTGCAGGCGGCGCAGAAATGGCGACTTCCCCATTAGGTCTAGCTGGTTTTGCAGCAGCGCGTGCTTTATCAACACGTAATGATGATCCACAAACCGCGAGTCGTCCGTGGGACAAAGAGCGTGATGGTTTTGTTTTAGGTGACGGCGCAGGCGTATTAGTGCTTGAAGAATACGAATTCGCTAAAAAACGTGGCGCAAAAATTTATGCTGAAATAGCGGGCTATGGTATGAGCGGTGATGCTTATCATATGACCTCACCACGTGAAAATGGCTCAGGTGCAAAAACGTGCATGTTAAATGCACTGCGCGATGCCAAAGCAAATCCTACCGACGTGCATTACATTAATGCGCACGGCACTTCCACACCGGCAGGTGATGCAGCAGAAACCATGGCCATTAAAGGTGCTTTTGGTGACTACGCATATAAAGTAGCAGTGAGTTCTACTAAATCAATGACCGGGCATTTGCTTGGCGCAGCTGGCGGTGTAGAAGCCGTCTTCAGTGCTCTAGCGATTCGCGATCAAGTTGCACCACCTACTATCAATTTAGTGAATCCTGATCCTGAATGCGATCTTGATTATGTGCCAGGCACTGCAAGACCATTAAAAATCGATTTAGTCATTTCCAATTCATTTGGTTTTGGTGGTACTAACGGCACATTGGCGTTGCGTCGTATTAGTTAAAACCTGCGACGTGGTGTTTCGCTCATGCGCTACCCACTAGAAACTCCTTTTTGTGACATGGCGGATTTGTGCGAACTAAATCCGCAACGTTATCCCTTTTTACTCGAAAGCGTCACCGGCAATGTCGTCGGGCATCGTTACGATATTTTGTTGGCGTTTCCAGGCGAACGTTTAGAACTGCGCCACAATAGTCAACATGAGCATCTAAGTGGTTCAGCGCCCGTTGATATGGAGCAGGGCAATTTTTTAAATGCACTCGATCAATGGCTTGCTCAAGAACAACATAGTTTTACGCATCCCAATGACGAAATATTTTCCAATGGCTGGTTTTTATATTTAGGTTACGAACTCGCTCGCCAAATTGAACCGAGGGTTGCCGCACACAATATCAAAAAAAATTATTCCTTAATCGCAGCAGCGGTCCGCCATAAAGTTGCTCTTGTGCACGATCATCAAACGCAACAACGGTGGATTGCTTATGAAACATCGGCAGCAGATGTTGTTGAAACAATTCTTAACGACATACAGTTATGCAATAAAAAAATGGAAGCCATTAATGAATTAAAAATCGAGCATCTTCACGAAGATTCAGCACAACAACATTTAAATAATATCGCGCACTGCAAAAACCATATACACAATGGCGATATTTTCCAAGCAAACTTATCGCGGGAATGGAATATTACGCTTAGCGATTCCGTCAATCCTAGTAATTTATATAAACGCTTACGCAAACATAATCCCGCGCCATTTGCTGCGCTGGCACAGTTTGCGGATTTTAATATTATCAGCTCATCGCCGGAACGTTTAGTGCGCGTGCAGAATGGTTTCGTAGACACTCGACCCATTGCCGGCACACGACCACGCGGCAGCACTGCAGATGCGGATCAAGCCTTAATCCAAGAATTATTAGATACGCCCAAAGAACGCGCTGAGCATATTATGCTAATTGATTTAGAGCGCAACGACTTAGGCCGTATCAGCGAAGCCGGTAGCGTTGAAGTAAATGAACTCATGAGCGTTGAATCATATGCTCACGTGCACCACATTGTTTCCAACATCCGCGGACGTCTACGCAAAAATGTAAGCGTGGGTGACATTATTCGCGCAGTATTCCCCGGCGGCACCATTACAGGTTGCCCAAAAGTACGTTGCATGGAAATTTTAGCGCAACTAGAAGGTTGCGCGCGCGGACCTTACACTGGCAGCTTAGGTTATTTAAATTTAAACGGCGTTATGGATTTAAATATTTTGATTCGCACCTTAGTTCAACAAAATAATATTGTGCGTTTACGTGCGGGCGGCGGCATTGTTGCCGATTCAGAACCTGTTGCTGAATTAAACGAAACACGCAGCAAAGCCAAAGGCTTATTGCGAGCGTTAGGGCTTAATGCATGAAATGGTGTATTCATAAAGAAGATTCAGACATAACAAACTTTACGTTCTTAAATGAACGCGGCTTTGCCTATGGCGATGGTGTTTTTGAAACGATTCGTGTTGTAAATGGCAAATTGCCCCTGTGGTCATTACACTGGCAACGATTACAACAAAGTTTAATTCGACTAAAAATTGAAGCGCTGAACGAACAAGCTATCCTTGATCAGATTAATGCACTGACGTCAAAACAGGGCGAATATAAAATAAAAATAATTGTTACGCGCAGTAATAATATTGACCCAAGTAAAACCTATACGCCAGATAATCATGCTGCGCAGTGTTACATTGGCGTTGCGCCTTTAAATTCATCTAAAATAAAAAATAACACGCGCAAACTGGTGCAACTAAATACTCAGCTAGCCAAACAGCCGTTGCTTGCGGGTTTAAAACATTTAAATCGACTCGAGCAAGTCATGGCCAGCATAGAACTAAGCACGCAATCAGCAGACGAGGGCATTGTCTGTGACACTGATAATTTTATTATTGAATGCACGCGACATAATATTTTTTGGGTTAGCGATAACTGTCTTTATACGCCCGATTTAGGCTTTGCCGGCGTTGCTGGCGTAATGCGGCAGTGGATTTTAGAACAAGCGAGCTCGCTTAATATCTCTTACAGAATAGCCCGCTATCCAGCTGACGCATTAAAAACGGCAGATGAAGTGTTTATTAGTAATGCTATACACGGTATTGTAGCGGTGTCATCGATAGATTCGCGCTTATACTCTCAAACTGCTATTAGTCAAAAATTACAGGAGCGAGCGCAGCAGCAGCTCGGCTTTTAAGGACAAACATGCGCAATCTTATTCGCTTATTTAAACTCAGTATTTTAGTGATTGTTGTGATTACTTTATTGTTATTGCATAAAGTCAATCAACCCTTGCATTTAAGTGAGCCTTATACTTTACGTATCGCAGCTGGCAGCAATTTACAAGCTGTGACTCAACAATTACAAGAACATCACGTATTAAAAGAAACGTACAGCTTACGAATTTATGCGCGCGTGTTACGCAAAGCCAACAAAATACAAGCGGGCGATTACCGACTAACTCCTGGTGTAACGGGCGCCGAAGCGTTAGATATGTGGGTTAATGGCAAAGTTATATTATATGAATTCACTATTATTGAAGGCTGGAGTTTCCGCGAACTGTGGCAATCATTAAAAAACAGTTCTTACATCGAACATACTTTGCCTGACAATGCTGCACCTAAGTTTATTATGGAGAAATTAGGTTATGCGGGCGAACATCCCGAAGGTCGTTTTTTCCCTGATACTTATCGTTTTCCTAGTGGAACAACGGATGTTGATTTTTTACGCCGCGCGTATAAAACCATGGACACGAATTTGCGGATGATATGGCAAGAACGCGAACTAGGTTTGCCACTCAACAACGCCTATGAAGCATTAATATTGGCTTCCATTGTAGAAAAAGAAACCGGTGCTGCGCATGAGCGGCCGTTAATTGCAGCCGTATTCATTAATCGTTTAAGAAAAAATATGCGCTTACAAACAGACCCCACCATTATTTATGGTATTGGCGAAACTTATGACGGCAATATTCGCTTAAAAGATTTGCGCAAAGACGGTGCTTATAACACTTACACTCGCGCAGGATTAACACCAACCCCGATTGCAATGCCAGGTCATGATGCCCTATATGCCGCAGTACATCCTGCGGATAGTGATGCTTTGTTTTTTGTATCACGTGGTAATGGCACCCATGTTTTCTCTAAAGACCTACGTGATCATGAAGCAGCAGTTGACAAATTCCAACGAAAAATAAAGAAACCGAAATGAGCGCCATAGGAAAATTAATTACACTCGAAGGTGGCGAAGGTGTTGGTAAAAGCACAAACGCGATATTTATTCGTGATTACTTGCAGGCGCAAGGTTTGTCAGTAGTATTAACACGTGAGCCAGGCGGTACGCAATTAGGCGAAAAAATTCGGGCATTGTTATTAGCGCCAGAGGAAAAGATTCATCCACTTAGCGAATTATTATTAATGTTTGCAGCGCGGGCACCACATATAGAAGACGTTATTAAGCCCGCCTTGCAACAAGGTGCATGGGTCATTTGTGATCGTTTTGTCGATGCGTCTTATGCATATCAAGGCGGCGGGCGAGGTTTAGCATTTGATACCATCTCCGCCATTGAAAAAACTATCCTGCAAGATTTTAAAGCAGATTTAACATTATTGTTTGACGCTGATCCCGCGCAACTAACGAGTAGACTAACAGAGCGCGGCATCGCTAAAGATCGCTTCGAACGCGAAGCTGTTGATTTTTTTCAGCGAGTGCGCGAGGCTTACCTAGCGCGTGCAGCTAGCGATCCAGTTCGCTACCGAATAGTTGATGCAGCACAAAACTTAAACATCGTGCAAAAAGAATTGCAAACCCATTTGCAGCAATTTATAAGTTCTGCTTCTTTATGAAAAAATCTCCATTATGAGTTTTTTAAATTGGCATCCGGCGCAATTAGCACAACTGCAACAACGTGCAGCACAACAGTCTTTGCCGCATGCTTTATTGTTTCAAGGACAAGCGGGCATCGGCAAAACCAGTTTCGCCATGGAATTTGCACGTGGTTTATTATGTGAAAGACCCATTGGCCAAATGCCATGCGGCGAATGTCACGCCTGCAAAATGACTTTAGCGGGCAGCCATCCCGATTTATTACGCATTGAACGCGAGGTAAATGATGAAGGCAAAGTCAGCAAAGAAATTAAAATTGATCAGATTCGTGATTTATGTGAACGCTTTACGCAAACCTCACAATTTGGGCATTATAAAATTGCCGTCATTTCACCCGCAGAACGCATGAATCGAAATGCAGCTAATAGTTTGTTAAAAACCTTGGAAGAACCTGTTCCACAAACGCTAATTATTTTAGTAACGTCAGAGCCGAGCAGATTATTGCCGACTATTCGCAGTCGTTGCCAACGTTTAGTTTTCCAACAACCAGAATTTCCCTCCATTAAAACCTGGTTAACACAGCATTGTCCTAATGAAGATCCTCAAGGGTTATTAAACGCTGCTGAAGGTGCGCCTATGCATGCGGTTCATCTTGTCGAAAGCGGTATGCTTAATTTACGTGACAAATTACTTCGCCAGTTTTTACGGGTAGCTAAGCAGCAAGAAGATCCCTTACAGTTTGCGAAACAATGCTTAGAAGGTGATTCGGATATTGTTTTAAGCTGGTTAGTGCGTTGCGTAGAAGATATTGCGTTGCTGCAAGCGGATAGTCAGCAGTCATTATCAACCTTGTCGTCAGCGGAACTCGCCCAGAGCTTGCAAGTCCTCGCCAAGCAGATAGACTTAGCAGAAGTTATGCATTACATCGATAAGCTTCGCACCGCAAAACGGCTATTGAATACTAATGCGAACAGCTTATTGATTTTTGAAAGTTTAATGTTGGATTGGGTCGATATTACTCAACCAGTAACTACTTAGGAGCATTTATGTCAGCAGTTGGCACTCGTCAGGGGATACTTTCACTTACGATCAAAGATAAAGGCGCGTTATATTCCGCCTATATGCCCTTTGTAAAAAATGGCGGTTTATTCATTCCCACCAGCAAGCCTTATAAATTGGGTGATGAAGTGTTTATGTTACTGACTTTAATGGACGAGACCGATAAGTTACCGGTTGCCGGCAAAATCGTTTGGATTACGCCTGCTGGCGCACAAGGCAACAAAACCGCCGGTATTGGTGTGCAATTTGGCGAACAAGATAATGGTCAAACGCGTAATAAGATCGAAGGATATTTAGCCGGTGCGCTCAAGGCAGATCGTCCTACTCACACAATGTAAGTTTACTATTTGAGCTTTATTGCAGAGTGCTGTAACTCTTCATCATGGAGTGTTTCGGCGCTGTCTTGTTCTTCCCACGGCAAGTCGCGATAAGCCAACTGAGTTTGTTGGCCAAAAATTGGCGCTTTAACAATTTCAAAATACGGCGAATAATCAAAATCCGACGGTGTATATAAACGAAAGTTACGTCGATACATACGGATATCACCCGCAGCCGTTTTACGAAATATGGGCCGAATCGGAAAACGCACACTCGCAAACGCTTCAGCTAACATGGTCGAACACACTGTTTTAGCGATTTTACTTTCGCCAAACAAAGTTGAATGCCACCGCTTCGGAATAAAAGGGTAAGGCGCAAGAAAACGCGCTAAATCAATC
Source organism: Gammaproteobacteria bacterium (assembly GCA_013817245.1). NCBI lineage: Bacteria > Pseudomonadati > Pseudomonadota > Gammaproteobacteria > Gammaproteobacteria bacterium. The sequence goes on along the minus strand of JACDDA010000004.1, from coordinate 133,025 downwards.
AATTGGCGTACATCATATTCCGTGCCTAATCGACTAATAGAATAAGCTACAACAGCGTGCGCATCATCGCTAGATAAACCTTTAGGTCTACAAATGCGCAAATGTTCACCACGGTATTTTGCTAATGAAGTAATCACCGTGCCACGGCCTAATAATGCTTCAACGACCAAGGGTTCATCAGGCTGAGCAGGATAGTGTTGCAGAATTAATTCGCGTAATTTTTCATCTTGGATACCTGTCAAAGGACCTATATAAATACCGGCATGGGTCCATGGGCTCATGGTGATAGTGCGAATAATACTGCTGACGCGTGTTTGACCTTCAACCAATAATACATCTGCAAATCGAATGTTAGCCAACAAGCTATCAAAGTCGGTGAGGGCGATACGATCCGCTACCGACAGATCCTTATTTAACCAACGTGTTGCCACCGTTAGAAGTTTTTTGGAGATGCGTTTAAACACGAACAACCTTTATTCTGGGCAGTAGAGAAATAGCGGCCAATGCGCGCCAAACTACAAATAAAATCTGCCCTCATCATAGACCAAATTACGTTTATCCGCAGCCAAACAAAAGGCGCTCATAAACACCAACATGAGCGCCTTTCAGTAAATGCTGATTACTTATTTAAAACGATACGTAAAATTAACTAAGTAATTACGACCCGGTGCAGTCCAAACATAATGCGGCGCTTCACCACTACTGATATCAGACAAGAAAGGCACATCGCCACCCGCAACCGCTGTGATTTTATCGGTAATATTTTTACCCACTAACGCCGCTTCCCAAATCCCATCGGCATGACCCAGCGCTAAACGCAGATCATATTTGGTATATGCATCTTGTTTATCCAGAGGATCTAAATCCGCTTCAAAGAAATAAGCGTCCGTATAATTTGCATCACCTTGAATCGTCCAATTTAAATCATTCATTGGAATGATATAACGCGCATATACATTAGCCGTCCACTCAGGCGCAAACGGTAAGGTTTGGCCTGATAAATCAGTCGAACCAATCGGAATGTCTAATGGTGATGTACCTGTAATAGTACAACGTCCTGCGAGATACGCTGCTGCCACGGGTGAAGTGCAGGGCGCATTATTGAATTTATCAAACTCAGCTTTGACATACGCCACGCTACCACCCGCCTCTAAACTTTCAGTTACGAGCCATTGAGTATCTATTTCAAAACCGGTGGTGGTTGCTTCTGCAGCATTACTCACTACAAAATTTGTACCGACGAGTGTAGAGGTTTGTAAGTTTTCAAACTGCGTATAAAACAATGCTATGTTTAAGCGAGTTGCGCCATCATTTAAATTGAACTTACTGCCTAATTCCAAAGAAGCAGATGTTTCTGGATCATAAGCAAACTCATCGCGATAATCAGGATTAAACGCAGGATTGGCCGATTCTTGATCTTCATTAAAACCACCGGCTTTAAAACCCGTAGAAACACCTGCATATAACATGGCAGTAGCATCAGGCTCCCACTGAAAATTAACAGAAGGCGTGAACTCTGTATCGGTACGTGATTGAGTAAAACTATGTTTATCAAAACCTAAACCTAACATCGGTGTCTGCAATAAAACATTTTCTGTTTCAGTACCGTAATTAGCAATATATTGATTTTTGCTTACTTCCTTTCGCACACTGCTGTAACGACCGCCTAATGTTAATTTGGTGTTAGCAGGCAACTTAATACTGCCTTGCGCAAATACTGCGGCAGTAGTGCCATCTTGTTCAAAGTTATTAATGATGGATGCCGTCAGAAAATTAAATTGGGAATTTAAAATACCTAACGTTTTTCCATGTAAATCACTGCGCACATGACTATCTAAATTATCTTGCTGATAATAAACGCCGCCGATATATTCAATATTTTCACCGGCAGGGGAGGTAATACGAATTTCTTGACTTAACTGATCAAATGCTTGTTGACGTTCGCGAAAAATTAACGGTAATGGCGTAAAGTCAACGTCTTTAGCATTTTGATAATCGTAATCGGTGTAGCCCGTAACATATGTCATAACCAAACCATCTTTTAAAGCATGATCAAGACTAAAAACTAAATTCTGAGTGTCGGTTGTATCAAACTCTTTATATTGTTTATCCGCGTTATCCGAGCCACTATGCACCGTCGTATCAAGAGTCGTTTCATGGGTAGGATCGGCGAGTTGAAATAAATTTCCCCAAGAAGCAGTAGGAGTGAAATTACCATTAACCGTCATTTGAGTAGTGCTATTTAAACGTTCATAACTGCCTAACTCTGCTTTAATAAACATATTTACATTTTCATTTACGGCAATGTCTAAACTACCCCGAAGGGTATGATCATCATCTTGCGGTACATCACCAGGCGCACCTTCAACATTCGTTGTGGCATTTGTATTTTCTAAATAACCATCCATTTGATGAGCGTTAACTACAAAACGACCTTTAATTTTTTCAGTCAATGGCCCTGAAATAATGCCCGTTATTTGATCATCACCGTATTCAATGCCAACGGTAGCAGAGGCACTCGCTTCAAACGTATCTGTGGGACGATTAGTAACAACGCTGATCGCGCCGGCAATAGTGTTTTGACCAAACAAAATACCTTGTGGGCCTTTCACGACTTCAACACGATTTACATCGACTAAAGCACTTCGATATTGACGACCGCGACTCATATAAACGCCATCAATATACATACCCACTGATTGCTCAAATCCTTCGTTATCGCCAGAACCTAAACCACGCATATGTATATTTGTATCATCACTAACATCTATTGATAGGCCGGGGACATATGCAGCAACAGCTGTCATATCATTTAATAACATTTGTTGCATTTTTCGACCTGAAACAGCGGTAACAGATAGGGGCACGTCTTGTAAATTTTGTTCGCGTTTTTGAGCGGTTACAACAATTTCATCAAGCGCGGCTGCGAACGCCGGTTGCAGCATTAAGATTGAGAAGCAGGCAACAGAAGTAGTAATAACTGGATGTTTATATAGAGACATAAATCCCCCTCGAAATATGGTTTCATTATAAATTTGAATAGCGAAAGATATTATAGCGCTTTGTGATTGCACCATAAGATCCACAATATGACCCGATGGTGCAACATTCGATGATGTTAGTCTAGTACAGACCGTTAAAAACAAAAGGCAAAACGGAAGGGAAATTACTTTTTCAAATTAAATTCGGTATTTAACTTTTTTGTAACCGAAATATTCTGCAAGCGCACATACTTTGGCAAACCATTGTGATAGGGAGGGTAGTCTTCACCTTGAATGAGGGGACTTAAATAATTTCGGCATGCTTCTGTAATACCAAAACCATCTGCAGTAATAAAATCACGTGGCATTTTTTTCTCAACATTCGCGACATCAGCCAATGAAGCAACACCTACTTTCCAAGCATAAGGCTGATCTGAAATGCGTTCTATCGTTGGCATCACTGCATTTTTGCCCGCAAGCGCAAATTCCACTGCTGCTTTACCCATCGCATACGCTTGTTCAACATCGGTTTTTGAAGCTATGTGTCTTGCCGCACGTTGTAAGTAATCGGCTACTGCCCAATGATATTTGTAGCCTAATTTTAATTTAATTAATTCTGCAATCGTCGGCGCAACGCCGCCTAGTTGCGCATGACCAAATGCATCTTTGCCGCCAGCCTCGGCTAAGAATTGACCATTCGCATTACGCACACCTTCTGATACTACGATGCAACAATAACCATATTGATCAACCGACTCTTTAACACGGCTTAAAAATGCCGCTTCATCAAAAGCAATTTCTGGAAATAAAATAATATGCGGAGCATCGCCCTTAAATTCTTGCGCCAAACCTCCAGCCGCTGCAATCCAACCCGCATGTCGACCCATAACTTCCATCACAAAAACTTTAGTTGATGTCTTGGCCATCGACGCAACATCAAACGCAGCTTCTTTAATGGATACCGCAACATATTTAGCAACGGAACCAAAACCAGGGCAGTTATCAGTAATCGGCAAATCGTTATCCACGGTTTTTGGTACACCAATACAGATCATTGGATAACCCATTTTTTCGCCAAGCTGAGAAATTTTATGTGACGTATCTTGTGAATCACCGCCACCGTTATAGAAAAAATAACCAATATCATGCGCTTTAAATACTTCGATCAGACGTTCATATTCCGCTTTGTTTTCTTCTAAGCCTTTAAGTTTGTAACGACAAGAACCAAATGCACCTGCTGGCGTGTGACGTAATGCAGCGATGGATTCTGCTGACTCTAAACTCGTATCAATTAAATCTTCTGTTAACGCACCAATGATGCCGTTGCGTCCTGCATACACTTTACCGATTTTATCTGGATGTAGACGTGCTGTTTCAATAAGACCTGCAGCAGTGGCATTGATAACGGCAGTAACACCACCGGATTGCGCATAAAATGCATTTTTTGGCATAACAGATTCTCTCTATAAATTAATATAATGAATAACATGCTTATATAAAGAAGCCGCCTGTTTTAATGATTAACAAGGCGGCCTCTGGGTAGCGCTTAGTGCAACTTAATTAACGATTAACCACTTCAGCCAAATGTGGCATTTTTTGTTCGGTTTTTAAAACAATACTTTTCATTTCTAACAAGCTATCAGGATTTAATGATATCGATTGAATATTATGCTCAACCAAAAATTCCGTAAACTCCGGAAAATCTGACGGCGCTTGACCACAAATACCAACATATTTGCCGCGACGATTACATGCTTCAATTGCCATCACTAACAACGCTTTGACCGCATCATTGCGTTCATCGTAACCCGTTAAAATACCGGAATCACGATCCACGCCTAAAGTTAGCTGCGTTAAATCATTTGAACCGATTGAAAAACCATCGAAGTGATCAAGAAATTGATCAGCGAGTAGGGCATTAGCAGGTAATTCGCACATGAGATAAACTTTTAAACCATTCTCACCACGCTTCAAACCATTTTTTGCTAATAACTCTAATACACGTTTACCTTCTGCCACAGTGCGCACAAAAGGCACCATTAGAATCATATTGTCTAAACCCATTTCATCGCGGACTTTTTTCAAAGCCTGGCATTCCAATGCAAAGCAATCGGTAAATTCAGGCGCAAAATAACGTGATGCACCACGAAAACCTAACATCGGATTTTCTTCATCAGGTTCATAACGATCGCCACCAATCATGGCGGCATATTCGTTAGATTTAAAATCACTTAAGCGAACAATCACCGGGCGAGGGTGAAACGCGGCTACTAATGTACCGACGCCTTCGGATAATTTTTCTACATAAAATGCTTTTGGATCTGTGTAACCCCGCATATTTTTTTCAATGCGATACTGGGTATATTCATCTAACTTATCAAACTCTATTAAAGCGCGTGGATGAATGCCAATAGAATTATTAATAATAAATTCCAAACGTGCCAAACCAACACCTTCGGAAGGCAAGAAAGAAGCTTCAAATGCAATTTCCGGATTACCAACATTCAGCATTAATTTTGTGCGTGTTGTTGCCAATCCCGACAAATCAATTTGATGTTTTTTAAAGGGCAGGAGACCTTCATACACATAACCACTATCACCTTCAGCGCAAGAAATCGTTAAGGCTTCACCTTCACTAATACGATTCGTTGCATCACCACAACCCACGATCGCCGGAATACCTAATTCACGCGCAATGATCGCAGCATGGCATGTACGTCCACCACGATTGGTGACAATCGCAGAAGCACGTTTCATAACGGGTTCCCAATCAGGATCCGTAATATCGGTTACTAATACTTCGCCATCGTGCAAATCGTGCATGTCTTTCGCTTCTAAAATAACTTTAGCTTTACCCGAAGCGATTTTTTTACCAACGCTTTTACCTTGCGCCACAATTTTTTTCGCATCAGCCGCCACTTGCAACTCATAAACTTCATGGATCAAATGATTGCTTTGTGATTGCACCGTTTCAGGACGCGCTTGCACAATAAATAATTCATTGGTCACGCCATCTTTGGCCCACTCAATATCCATGGGAGAATAACGATTGTGTTTATTGCAGTAGTGATCTTCAATAATCGCAGCATAACGGGCGAGGGTAACAATTTCTTCATCGCTTAACGTAAAGCTACGTTGATCTTCAGGATGAACTGGCACATTCTTCGTTGACATACCGGCTTGATGATCGCCCGTGTAAATCATTTTTAAATCTTTACTACCTAACTGACGTTTAATAATAGGTAAGGTATTGGGCTTAGCAAGCGCAGGTTTAAATACATAATATTCATCGGGATTCACCGTGCCTTGCACGACGTTTTCACCTAGGCCATAGGCCGCCGTAATAAAGACCACATTCTTAAAACCGGTTTCAGTATCAATGGTAAACATCACACCCGATGACGCCATATCGGAACGCACCATCTTTTGTACTGCAATCGACAAAGCAACGCCGGTGTGATCAAAGCCCTGATGTACACGGTAGGCAATGGCACGGTCTGTATATAATGATGCAAAGACCTTCTTACAGGTGCTGATAAGGTTCCGCGTCCCGCGAATATTAAGATAACTTTCTTGCTGGCCTGCAAAAGAGGCATTCGGTAAGTCTTCAGCGGTAGCTGAACTACGGACGGCAACGTCAGGTTTTTCCATGCCGTATTCTTCGGCCAGTTCATTGTAAGCACTGATGATTTGATCGCGCAGATCTTCAGGCATTTCGCCGTATTCAATACTGGCTCGAATTTTACCGCCGATATCATGCAAACTATCCAAATCCTCAACGTTCAGCTGAGTGATAAGATTTTTTATTTGTTCATCTAAGTTATTGAAAGTTAAGTAATAACGAAATGCTTCAGCGGTAATAGCGAAGCCATTTGGGACCTTAACACCCAGCTTTGAAAGCGATGAATACATTTCACCCAGTGACGCATTTTTGCCGCCGACAATAGCAACATCGTCAATCCCAACTTCACTGAAACGCTTTATATAAGTCATCAATAGGCCCGTCCAAAAAGATGCGCAATTGTATTGATTGGCTACGACAATGGGAAACGGTAATTAATGCCAGCCGCAGTGAAGATGGGCTTTACTGACTAAATAGCCTTAAACCCGTGCTTTGCGCTTTATTATTTACTTCGCATAATGTGTATTATGTTAAATAGAATAACATTCGCAATCAGTGTGCAGTGCGATCTTCTGAATAGCTTTGAAATACCGACATCCGAGTGATAGCTGCTTTCGTTATACTAAACAACCTTATGTTTAGGCTTGTTCACGTGAATATTGAAAATGATCATTTATTAGCGACACTTGATACGCTATGCCAGCAACAAGGCTTACGTTTAACTAAAAGCCGTCGCGAAGTATTTGAGCTGATGCTCAGGTCAGGCCACGCCATCGGTGCCTATGATTTATTAGATATGCTGCAAACGACCACACCTTCGGCCAAACCTATCACTGTTTATAGAGCCCTTGATTTTTTAAGTGCGTACGGCTTTATTCATCGCATTGCGTCAGATAGCACTTTTGTCGTGTGCCGCCATCCTCAAGACACGAGTGTCGGTCAATTACTCATTTGTGAACGCTGTGGCTCCGTCACCGAGGCGCATACCAGCGTTTCAATGCAGTCATTGGAGGCGCAAGCAGCTAAGATTGGATTTAAGATTAATCGACAAACCATTGAAGCACATGGAATTTGTCAGCACTGCGGCTAACATATCATTTATAGATGTAAACTTTATCCGCCTTCAATGTATAACTAGACGCGGCGATACCCTTCGCAACTTTTTCAATTTGCAACGTCCCCACTACCCAAAAGGGATCAATTATTTCCGCCGCGGTTAAACCTTGTGGATATCGAACATAGATTATTTGATTAGGCGGTGGTGGCGGTACATGGATGCAAGCACCAAAATACGGCACCAAGAAAAATTCATAAATGTGCTTTTCATCCATTTCAATCGGCACAATAAATCCGGCAATCTTGATGTACTGGCCATGCATGGTCGGGACGGTTTTGGCCGAACTATAAACCTCTGGTAACTCCCACTTAAGCTCCCCATTTTCATCAAAATCCATCACGATGTTGTGACTAATCGGGGGCGCCAGTTGCAAAGCTTTTTGATCACTGGATGGCATTAACGCGGTCCATTCAATAGTTTTGGGCTTTGCTGGCGCCATTTTTACCGACTTTTCAACTATGGGCTTACTCGCTGGCGCTGCAATTCCAGCCGCACAAAATAACAGCAAGCACAGCGCTAAATTTTGCCTGACCAAATACCGTACTCGATTCATAAAAACACCTATTTATGTAATATTGTAACAATATTGGATGTGTAATAATATTACGTATCTTGAATTCTAAAACGCTGACCCACCATGCCTAATCGTAATAATCCAGAACTCCGTTATTTCGATGGTAGCGCGCTACTACTATCGCTTATTTGTTTGGCTCACTGCTTATTGCTGCCCCTGCTCATCACCGCCTCGCCTCTCATAAGCATATTCACTGATGCCGAATGGTTACATATCGGCTTATTGACTACCGCTATTCCAGTAAGTTTGCTGGGATTATGGCTAGGTTTTCGCCAGCATCGACAACTCGCATGGCTGCTGATCGGCATAATCGGATTAACACTGATGACACTCGCAATAATGTATGCCAACAATGAAAGCCAAGAAACTTACTTCACGGTGAGTGGCGTTATTCTAATCGCAATCGCTCATTGTTTAAATTGGCACAGTCATCAACATCACTCTTCGCGTCCGACAAAATCACTCTCTTAAGGTATTGGTATGCAAAAAATATTACCCGTCACGGTTTTATCTGGTTTTTTAGGCGCGGGAAAAACAACGTTACTGAATGCTATTTTACGTAATCAACATAATTTACGTATCGCTTTAATTGTAAACGATATGAGTGACATTAATATTGATGCCAGCATAGTAGCGAATGAAATCTCATTAAATCGGTCCGAAGAAAAATTAATTGAAATGAGCAACGGTTGCATTTGCTGTACTTTACGCGAAGATTTACTGAAAGAAGTAACGCAACTCGCCAAAGAAAATCGTTTTGATTATTTGCTGATAGAATCGACTGGCATCTCAGAACCTTTACCGGTGGCTGAAACATTTACCTTTCGCGATGATGATGGCGTGAGCTTATCGGATATTGCTCGATTAGATACTATGGTGACAGTGGTCGATGCCGTTAACTTCATGAATGATTATCAAATGGCCGAAAGCGTACGAGATACCGGGCAATCAAGTGGTGAAGACGATGATCGCAATATTGCAGATTTATTAATCGAACAAATTGAATTTGCCGATGTTTTACTCATTAGCAAAGCCGATTTAATTTCTGCCGAAGAAACTAAAAATCTGCAAGCGATTCTGCGCAGCCTTAATGCGGAAGCAAAAATTTTACCCATGAGAATGGGAGATGTGGCGCTCAAGGAAATTCTTAACACTCATTTATTCGATTTCGACCGTGCTGCACAAGCTCCTGGTTGGTTAAAAGAAATGCGCGGTGAACATATTCCTGAAACACAAGAGTATGGTATTACTAATTTCACTTACAGCGCACGTCGACCTTTTCATCCTGAACGTTTTTACAACTTTTTATCACAAGGATGGAATAATGGTACCCTGCTACGCTCCAAAGGTTATTTTTGGTTAGCCACGCGCCCCGATTATGCAGGTGCGTGGTCACAAGCCGGAGGCCTCATGCATCATGGTGTTGCGGGTTTATGGTGGGCAGCGGTTGCCGAAGATCAATGGCCGCAACATCCCGCTGATATTCAACGTATCTTAGAAAAATCGGTTGAACCTTTTGGGGATCGTCGCCAAGAAATTGTTTTCATTGGCCAAAATATCGACGAAGCATCAGCCCGCGAACAACTGAATGCTTGTTTGCTCACTGACGAAGAAATGCAACAATCTCCCGCACAATGGTCAAACTATAACGATCCCTTCCCTAGCTGGGAACAACCGACTACCGACGACTCTTTACACTGATACTAGGAGCAATCTTTATGCATACGACAATTCGTTTTTTTAGTTTACTCCTCATCGCCACTGTCGCATCATTAGCTAACGCAGAATTAGCCGAACATCATGATGCTCATAAACACGGTACGGGCAAATTAGACATCGTCATTGAAAAATCCATTATTCAAATTAATTTAGAATCACCGGCTGACGATATCGTGGGTTTTGAACACAAACCTAAGAATAAAAAACAACGAGAAGCTATTAGCAAATCTGTAGCCACCCTTAAAAATGGCAATGTCTTATTTATCTTTAATCCAGAAGCCGGCTGCAAATTACAATCCGCTGACATAGAATCGGCACTCATAAGTTCTGAGCATGCGCACAATGATGGCAAGCATAAGCACGATAAAGCCGCACACGCAAACGAAGAAAGTCATGCGGATTTTGATGCTAGCTATACATTCAGTTGCCAGAATATCAGCCGTCTTAAAATCCTGAACGTAAATCTATTTAAAGACTTTCCGAATTTAGAAACATTAAATGTACAATTAATTAATCAAGACAGACAAAGCGCAGCGGTAATTTCCAAGAAAAAATCTACTATTACCTTTTGATTCAGAAAAACCAATATGCAAACGCCTTCCATCGAAAACCGTGAATCTATTGTCACCATACAAAATCTCGGTTTTTGTTGGCCCCGGCAACAACATTGGGCACTCGAAATCGAAGAATTAACGATTTATAGAAATGAAAAAATATTTATCAAAGGCGCTAGCGGCAGCGGTAAAAGCACTTTGCTTAATTTATTAGGCGGCGTTTTTAAACCAAATACTGGCGACATTACGGTGCTAGACACCTCGCTTAATGCTTTGTCGGGTGCGCAACGTGATCGCTTTAGAGCAGACAATATAGGTTTTATTTTTCAGCAATTTAATTTGCTACCCTATCTTTCCATTGTCGATAATATTATTCAGCCCTGCCACTTCTCGAAACGTAGAAAACACAACGTTTTAAAAGAAAACACCACACTTGCTAATGAAGCAAGTCGACTGGCGGAGCGTCTTGGGATTAATAATAATTTTTTACATAAACGCAATGTCGCCGATTTAAGTGTCGGCCAACAACAACGAGTAGCCGTGGCACGTGCATTAATTGGACAACCTGCATTAATTATTGCCGACGAGCCCACCTCTTCCCTAGATGCAGACAGCCGGCATAATTTCCTTGAATTATTATTTGAAGAATGCGACAAAACCCACAGCACACTTATCTTCGTTAGTCATGATCAGCAATTGGCTACGGCTTTTGATCGCTGTCTTGACATGAAATCGCTTAATAGAGCGCTTACCAACGAACCATCCACTTATTTATGAATATATTTAAACTCGCTTTTAGCAGCTTGCTCAATAGAAAATTTACTGTTCTATTAACAGTTTTTACGATTGCGACCAGCGTAGCTTTATTGCTTATTGTGGAGCGTGTTCGGGTAGAAGCGCGTTCTGGTTTTAGTAATACAATTTCTGGAACTGATTTAATAGTCGGTGCACGTACGGGTTCAGTGCAATTATTATTGTATTCTGTATTTCGAATGGGTGACGCAGTTAATAATATTTCATGGGATACTTATCAAACAATTAGCAGCAGCACAAAAGTGGCATGGTCCATTCCCTTGTCGCTGGGCGACTCACATCGCGGTTATCGAGTATTAGGTACAACGGAAGATTACTTTAAACATTATCGTTATGCGCGAACAAAAGATTTGCAATTTGCAACAGGCAAACCTTTTAGCGATTTATATGATGCAGTCATAGGCGCAGAAGTAGCGAAGGAACTTAATTACAAACTAAATCAATCGATTGTTATCGCTCATGGCACTTCGCAAGTTAGTTTTTCTTTGCACGATGACAAACCTTTTCGGATCGCGGGGATATTAGCTAAAACCGGTACCCCCGTTGATCGTACCGTGCATGTCAGTTTAGCGGCGATAGAAGCTATTCACATCGATTGGCAAGCCGGTGTACCACCTGCACCCGGTGAGGAAATTAACGTTGTGACTAACCGACAAAGCGATTTAACACCCAAAACGATTACGGCATTTATGCTGGGCTTACATAATAGAATCGACACTTTTCAACTTCAACGCAGTATCAATCGTTATCCCAAAGAAGCATTACTTGCGATTTTACCGGGCGTTACCCTACAACAATTGTGGGACAGTTTGAGCATGGTAGAAAAAACGCTGCAATTCATTTCAATTTTCGTAGTACTAACCGGCTTAAGCGGTATGTTAGGTGTCATTCTAAGCTCGTTAGCTGAACGTCGTCGCGAAATGGCTATCTTGCGCGCTATCGGTGCACGCCCTATTCATATCGTCGCATTATTACTCAGCGAAGTTATCATCGTTAGCACAGTAGGCTGTCTGCTAGGTTTATTATTACTATATGGATTTTTATTATCTGCCCAATCTTTACTCGCAGAAAAATTCTCTCTGTCATTAAGCATAAATCTACCCAGTTATTATGAAATTTTTCTATTAAGCAGCGTCATCATTGGGGCTATTCTCGTAGGCTGCATTCCTGCCCTGCGCGCTTACCGCCAAGCACTGGCTGATGGATTAACCCTAAAGATTTAAAACTATTTGCATGCACTAATTCTGTGGCGTAGCAGCGTTTGATTGCGGTGATGGTGAACTTACCTTTATAGTAAGCACAATATAATCACCGGTTGAATACAATGCTTAAAATTCGTGCTAGTCAACAACGTGGCCACGCTAATCATGGCTGGCTAGATTCATATCACAGCTTTTCCTTCGCTAATTATTACGATCCTCAGCACATGGGTTTTCGTGCTTTAAGAGTCATTAATGAAGATCGTATCGCCGGCGGCGGCGGTTTTGGAGAACATCCGCATAATGATATGGAAATTATCACTTATGTTACCGAAGGCGCTTTAGAACATCGCGACACGTTGGGCAACAGCACTGCCATCCTAGCCGGTGATGTGCAACGCATGAGCGCGGGCACAGGCATACGTCATTCGGAATTTAATCATTTTAAAGATCGCAGCACTCGCCTTTTACAAATTTGGATTTTGCCTGAGCGTACCGGCATTGCGCCGGGTTATGAGCAAAAATCATTTTTAGATGCATTTAAACAACAATCATTTGTATTAGTGGCTTCACAAGACGGCCGCGAAAATTCAGTTTCTTTGCATCAAGATGTGAATATCTATGCGGGTAAATTTAAACAGGGACAACAACACGACATTACACTGTTAAATCATCGGCATGGATGGCTGCAAATGATTGATGGCAATTTACGTATTAATGAACATCAACTCATACGTGGCGATGGTGTGGCGATTAGCGAAGAAAATATGCTTCGCTTAGAAGCCCTTAGTGATGCTGAATTTTTATTTTTTGATCTTGCTTAGGATATTAAGCATGAAATTTTTATTAATCGCTGCCTCATTACGCAAAGATGCATTAAACAAAAAACTCATCCGCAATGTTGAGCGTATTCTCAATGCCGTACAGCCCGACATAGAACACAAAATTTTAGATTTAAATGATTATCCAATGCCTGCCTTTGATGGCGACATTCAAGAACACAACGGCATACCCGCATCCGTCAAAGCACTCGGTGAAGAAATCAGCCAAGCGCAAGCTATTATTATCGCCACCCCGGAATATAACGGCGGCATTCCCGGACATTTTAAAAATACGGCTGATTGGGTCTCGCGTTTAAAACCCAATCCTTGGGCCAACAAAGCCATGCTATTGATGTGCGCATCACCCGGTGGATTGGCGGGTATTCGCGGTTTATGGCACACGCGTGTTCCATTTGAAGCAATGGGCGTTCACGTCTACCCTACTTTGTTTGGACTGCCCAATGCAGGCGATGCATTTGATGCAAATAACGTTTTACACGATACAAAAATTCAAGATCGTCTAACAACATTATTAACTGATTTTAGTCAGTTAACTAAAAAATATAATGCTTACATTAAATGAGCATTAGCTTGAGCTAAATGCTTGCTTGCCAAGGATGGCAAGATTTTTTTGAATTAAAGATGTCCGCTGGCTCAACAACACACAGCGATTGCTCAAAATACACATTTTAGCTTTGCTAATGCGACATTTTGTCGCATTACGCCCGACAACTTTCCTCTATATAATGCACGCAATTAATTAACCTTTCGGATTACGTGCATGTACTCTTTACAACAATGGCTGGCTATTGGCCTGCTGAGCACTACGGCATTGCCCACTTTATGCGCGGCAGAAGTGAGTGCTACGACCCTTGATACGAAAAAACATCAAAAAAATCTCGAAGAAATGGTAGTAACGACTTCCGGCAATCAACAAGAAGCATTGGCTGTACCCGCCAGCATCTCTACTTTATCCGGCGAAGAAAATGCGAATGACCACGCGAGCTGGATTGGTGAAACTATTAATCAAATGCCGGGTGTATTTTTTACACAACTACGCGGCCCTGTCGATGCACCTGCGATTCGTTTGCCTGTTTCATACAATAATGTTTATTTATATTTACAAGATAACGTACCACTACAATCCCCTATTTCATTTAATCATGCAGCCTTTGCTTATTCCGCTGCGCTGACTTCTTTTGGTGGTATGGAAGTTTTAAAAGGCCCAGGCACTGCATTGCACGGATCCGATGCAATGGCAGCCGTAGTGAATACACTCAGTCAAAAACCTACTTTCGATAAAAAACATTCTATGGGTTTACGTAGCGGCGAAAATAATCTGGTTGATGCTCGCGTAGACATCAATACTCCCATTAATGAACAACACGCTGTGCGGATTGCTTTTTCGTATCAACAAGATGATGGTTGGCGCGAGACTTCTGCATGGGAGCGCGCGCAATTACTAGCGCGTCACTTATATGAAAATAATGAGTGGGAAATTAATAGCATTTTAACCTACACAGATTTTAATTCACAAATGCCCGGCATTCTTGATGCAGACCAATACAATGATGACCCGAGTCAAGATGGTTTAGATGCCGAAGTTAATCGTGATGAAGCACAAGGAACGAGTCAATATTTACGTATAAGTTCTGAAATGAGCAAACAACTATCTGCCCAAACTAAAATACAAATAACACCTTATTACCGCACCATTGACAGCGGTTATATGGCTATCTGGGAACCAGAAACAACACCATTAACCAATAAAACTACCGATACTGTGGGTCTACTTAATCGCCTCTATTTTAGTTACAGTAACAACACCGAAACTGTATTGGGATTTGATATTGAATCAACCCAATTCAATACACGCACTGAACAGACCCGTGTTACGCGCATCGTGTATGGCACTACCTACCCGCAAGGTGTGCATTTAGATTACGACGTTGATTATCTTAGTCTCGCGCCATATTTACAGCATACGCAACCGCTAGGTGAACATTGGATCGTAGTAGCGGGTTTACGTTACGAAAATTCAAATTACAAATTCACTAATCATCTAAACAGCAGCAATGTTACTCCTGATCATCCTTACCTAATTCTTGGCGAACGAGATGATGATGATTTTTCACAGCTTAATCCAAAACTCGGCATTACTTATCGTATCAATCATATGCAAAGTGTATTCGCTCGGTATGCACATGGCTTCAGAATTCCTGATGCCACTGAACTTTATGAATTGGATCCTGCTCAAGCACAATTCAAATTAGATCCGGAAAATATTGATAGCATTGAGTTAGGTTATAAAGCGTGGCTTGATAATAATATAGGCCTAGATATTTCTGCTTATCGCATGGACACTAAAGATGGCATCGTTGCAGGAGTTACTACACCTGCCGGTGATATTTCTGAAAATGGCGGCAAAGCGCGTTATCAAGGTATAGAACTAGGCGTGAGCAGTCCTTTAGGTAATAATTTCAGTATGAAATTCGCTTTCGCGATTACCGATAATACTTATATACAAAAATTAGCAAGTGGTAATGATCCTGCGGATGGCAACACCATTCCTTCATCGCCGCGTACTATTGGCAATTTACGGCTAGATTTTCATCCTGTCGTATTACATGGCTTTAACGTTGAAAGCGAATTACAACATCTGGGTAGCTGGTACCTAGACGAAGACAACACCACAAAAACACCCGACGAATATATTTTAAACTTGCGCGCGGCTTACGACATGACTTCACAATGGTCTGTTGACGTAAAAGTATTAAACGTACTCGACAATCATTACGCCACTACAGCAGAAGCACCTTCGTGGGCACCTGATGGTGTTTATCGTCCCGGCACACCGCGCACAGCGAGCGCTGGGGTGGCTTATTCTTTTTAACATCACGTCATCAACCATAGCTTAATCAAAAGGCCATCCCTTAGAAACGGATGGCCTTTGGGTATTTAAAAAATGAAAACCACTATTGAAAAAAATTCCGATAATCAATATAAAAAACTCTACGCCTTGATTTGGCGGTGGCATTTTTATGCAGGATTAATCTTTCTGCCGATTATTATGCTACTTGCGATCAGTGGTGGCATTTATTTATTCGAGCCTTATTACAATGAATCGATCCGGGATGAATATCTAATAAAACCACCCACCGATAGTCAAACGTCATTAAGCGTCACACAACAAATTTATATCATCAAGAAAATTTATCCGACGGCAAAAATAACCGCGATAAGGTTATCAAACGACGCTCATCACGCCAATGAAATAAGCCTTATTCAATCGCATGCTTCACATAGTGGAATAGCAACTCCGATAGATTCTAATAATAATCACCATAACAAAGTTATCAGTGACGCCTCGCAAACGCATCTAACTGTATTTTTAAATCCTTATACTGGCGAAATAGTAGGCAAGTTTGATGAAAGCCAGCGATGGATGCCGTGGATACGCGAATTACACGGAGAATTATTATTGGGTAAATTCGGCACAAAATTTGTTGAGCTCGCCGCTTGTTGGGCTTTAGTATTATTAATCAGCGGATTTTATTTATGGTGGCCACGCGGCACATTTTCACCATGGGGTTTATTACTGCCCCGCTTAAAAAGCAGTAAGCGGATTTTTTGGCGAGATATACATTCCGTAACGGGCATCTATCTATCCATATTGTTATCGGTATTATTAATAAGCGGCTTGCCCTGGACCGACATCTGGGGCGGCAGCATGCACCTCATCCAAAAAAGGATTGGGCAGTCTAGCGAGCCCGCATGGTTGCCGAATTTATATTCATCCGTGGTACCAGATAAATTAACGACACCGATTGGCATTGATACGGTTATCCACGCCATTAATAAAAAAATATCACAAGATACTAGCGTCAATATCAATTTTCCTAAAAATCCCGACAGCGTTTATCACGTTATAGTGAATTCACCGAATCCTGCTCAACAATGTTATTTTCACATTGACCAATACACAGGCGCGGTTTTAGGTCAGCAATGCTGGGAAGATATGCCATTAATGGCACGCGCAATTGAAATTGGAGTTGCGATTCATGAAGGCCACTATTTCGGCACCGCGAATCTCGTGTTATGCCTCATAACAGCATTAGGCACTTTGTTAATCTGCATTAGCGGCATCATCATGTGGTGGCAACGTCGGCCAGAATCCATCAATGGTTTTTCTTTAGCCTCTGCTCCGCCATTGCCAAAAAACTTTAACGTTTCGGGTAATCTAATTTGGCTAATTATTTTATTGGGAATTTTATTACCGGCTTTAGGTATTTCATTATTATTGTTATGGATTATCGATAGCCTTGTGCAAAAATATTTAAAGTATAGAAATCCCGTTTAAATATTAATTATCAGCATCCCAACTATGACACATATGTTCCGTAGTCGAAGATGTTTCAATTTGCAAAGTACTATGCCCAATGCCAAATTTTTGTTTAATGGTAGCAGCGGTATTTAATAAGAAAGCATCGCTCGTCTTACCTTCTGGTATCAGCAAATGAGCAGTCAATGCGGTGATAGTCGTGCTGATAGGCCAAACATGTAAATCATGTACTTGTGCGACCCCTGGTAAACTTTGAAGATAAGCGCGCACTTCTTCAACATCAATATTATTCGGTGCTGCATGTAAAGCCATGCGCACAGCATCACGCAATAAAGACCACGTGCTGCCGATAATCACAACTGCGATAAGCACGCTGATGGCTGGATCTAACCATTGCCATGCAGTGAAGGCAATACCGATACCGGTTAATACCACACCCACCGACACCAAAGCATCGGCCACCATATGCAAATACACGCCTTTGATATTGATATCTTCGTGTTGACGCGCAACAAACAACCACGCCGTTGCTGCATTAATCACAATGCCAATGCCTGCAACCGCCATCATTACCGAAGTATTAACTGCAATAGGCTGTTGCATACGATGTAACGCTTCCCAAGCAATGCCACACGCTACTAGTATTAATAAAATAGCGTTCACTAAAGCGGCCAAAATAGTCGCACTACCAAACCCGTACGTAAACCGCGCCGTCGCTTTGCGTTGGGCAAAATGCAAAGCCGCCCACGCTAACATCAAACCTAAAACATCACCGAAGTTATGAATGGCATCAGCAATTAACGCTAAAGAATGCGCAAAGATACCAAACGCTAATTCAACAATGACGAAACCGCCATTTAAAATTAACGCGAATATAAATGCGCGGCGATTTTGTAAATTAAAATGCTGATGATGATCGTGATCTGGCGCGTGAACTTGATGATCGTGAGCGTGTTGAGACATAAATGTACTTCAGCGCCACATAGAGATTGTGAATATATATAGGTATCTAGACGATAGCTTACTAAAATTTCGATACTAACTAATGGTGCCCGGGGCCGGACTTGAACCGGCATGAGGGGTTAAGCCTCGAGGGATTTTAAGTCCCTTGCGTCTACCAATTTCGCCACCCGGGCATCTTGAACTTACACTTACTTTGTTTAGCGCCGCAAAGCGAAATGGAGGCTGGGGCCGGAATCGAACCGGCATCCTCGGCTTTGCAGGCCGGTACATAACCACTCTGCCACCCAGCCTCTGGGTCGCTTAATCCTCTCTTATTATGTTGTTGATGACAAGTCTGCCACCAACACCACATCACCTAAAACAAAAAACCTCGGTAAACCGAGGTTTCCTGCAAAATATTTGGAGCGGGAAAAGGGACTCGAACCCTCGACCCCGACCTTGGCAAGGTCGTGCTCTACCAACTGAGCTATTCCCGCCTGGTGAGGTGCGTATTGTAGCGGCGCGTTTATTTGAGTCAAGCAATCAAATGCTTTCTTTCGGAAGATATTAGTTTGCGTTTTCTTTCATGTAGGGCCACGCCGCGCGCAGATAAATCAACATGGAGACCACCGTCAAGATCGCGGCGATAATTAAACACACATAACCCAGGTGATAAATTGATATGCCGAATAAAGGTTCACGATATAGCAGCAAAATAATGGCGATCATTTGAAAGGTGGTTTTAAATTTACCTAAAGCTGAGACGGACACGCTGGCGCGTTTGCCTAATTCCGCCATCCATTCACGTAAAGCCGAAATAGTTATTTCACGACCAATGATAACCGCCGTTGCTACGGCTAACACTAATGTAGGTTCTTTATATAAGACGAGAACCAGTGCAACGGCGACCATGAGCTTGTCGGCAACGGGATCAAGGAACGCGCCAAACGCGGAATGCTGTTTTAAACGACGTGCCAAATAGCCATCTAACCAATCTGTAATTGCTGCAAGCGAAAATATTACTGCGGTTACTGGTGAGCTCCACGAATAAGGCAGAAAAAATATCAGCATCATTACGGGAATGAGCAGCATTCGGGAAACGGTCAATATATTAGGTAAAGTCCAAAGCATGATTAACTCTCATCCGTATGCAGACTATTGTATATGGCTTCCGCGAGCTTAGGGCTGATTCCTTGAACTTTGGCCAGCTCTTCAATGCCGGCTTGTTTCACACCTTGCCAACCGCCAAACGCTTTGAGTAATTGCTGACGACGTTTCGGTCCTAAGCCCGGAATATCTTCTAAGACAGATCGTTGGCGTGCTTGACCACGACGTGCGCGATGTCCCGCAATCGCAAAGCGATGCGCTTCATCACGAATTTGTTGTATCAAATGAAAACCCGGGCGTTCCGGACTGAGTAACAAGGTTCGTGCTAGTGTCGGTAAAATTAATTTTTCTTGCCCTGGAATTCGTTCAGCGCCTTTAGCGATGCCAACAATCAACACGCCTTCCACTTGTAATTCAGTGAGTACCGCTACCGCTTCTGCTACCTGCCCTTTACCGCCATCAATAAATAAAATATCGGGTAAGCGACCTTCACCGCGTTTAAGTCGCGTATAGCGGCGCTCCAGTGCTTGACGCATCGCAGCGTAATCATCACCCGGTGTAATTCCTTCGATATTAAAACGACGATAATCCGTTTTCAGCGGGCCATTACTATCAAACACGACACAAGCACCTACGGTAGCTTCGCCTTGCGTATGCGAAATATCAAAACATTCCATACGCGTAGGCGGCGTTTCCAAGCTCAACGCTTCAGTTAAATCCTCTAAACGCTCCGTCATGCCTTGCCGCGAACGTAAACGCGCCTTCAATGCATTATCCGCGTTCGCTTGCGCCATATTGAGCCAACGTAATCGCTCGCCTCTAACTCGATGCGTAATAATGATGCGTTGTTTACTTTGCATCACTTCTTGCAACGCGACTTCTAGCAAGTCGCGCTCGGAAATTTCTACATTCACAATAATTTCTGCAGGCACGCGTTGGCCTTGACTGTAATACTGCGAAATAAAAGCCTGCGCAATTTCTTCCGCCGTAGCATTAGCGGGCGTGCTCGGGAAAAAACTTTTATTCCCCAAATTACGCCCATGGCGAATAAAAAATACTTGCACACAACTTAGGCCATTTTCCACAGCGACCGCGACGATATCCAGATCGCCTTTTTCACCGCTTATATATTGCTGCTCATGCACGCGTCGCAATTGTTGTACTTGATCGCGTAACCGTGCGGCATGTTCATAATCCAATTTTTCCGCAGCAACATCCATTTGCGCAATTAAGCGATCAATCACGGCTTGATTTTTACCTTGCAAAAATAAACGCGCGCTATCAACATCCCGTTGATAATCTCCTGGACTGATGAATGCTACGCAAGGCGCTGTGCAGCGTTTAATTTGGTATTGCAAACACGGTCTCGAGCGATTATTGAAAAAATTATCTTCACAGGGTCGAATTTGGAAAACTTTTTGTAATAAGTTTAGCGTGTCGCGCACCGCGACCGTGCTTGGATAAGGTCCAAAATATTCACCTTGACCGCGTTGTTTGCCCCGATCAAATGCCAGCTGCGGATACACATGCGGCGAAATAAAAATATTGGGATAACTTTTATCATCGCGCAATAAAACGTTATAACGGGGTTTATGCGCTTTAATTAAATTACTTTCCAGCAACAAAGCTTCCACTTCATTGCGTGTAATAGTAATTTGAACATTGACCACTTGCGCCATCAATGCTTGAGTTTTGACCGCTAAACCGCTTTGACGAAAATAACTACTTAAACGATTTTTAAGATTTTTGGCCTTACCCACATATAAAATAACATCGCGCTCACCCAGCATCCAATAAACACCCGGCAAGGTGCTGACATTAGCGAGAAAAGCTTTGGCGTCGAACATAATAATTAATCAAGTAAATGCTTGGCCGTGGCGAATACAGCGTGAAACATCTCCGTGGTTAAACGGCGAGTTTGCGTGTTGTAACGACTGCAATGATAACTATCAATTAACCATTGTCCTGATGGAAGTTTATGTTGCGCTGCATGCGCAAAAGGATAAGACGATTTTTTTAATTTGAATCCAGCTAATACGGCATTATGCGCCACCGTTCCTAACGCAACTATCACAGCATCATGCGGCACGGCGTTTATTAACTCTGCCGCTAAATATTGATTGCACATATTAATTTCGTCAGTCGTGGGTTTGTTTTCCGGCGGTAAACATTTGACAGCATTCGTAATACGGCAATTTTTTAATATCAAACCATCATCCACATGTTCAGCAACCGCTTGAGTAGAAAAACCAAAACGATATAAGGTTTCATACAACAAAATACCCGCATGATCACCGGTAAAAGGTCGGCCAGTACGATTTGCGCCATGCATACCCGGTGCTAAGCCTACTATCACCAAACGCGCGTGCGGATCACCAAACGGCGGCACGGGTTTCGCAAAATAATCGGGGTGAGTAACTCTAATTTGTTTTAAGTGCTGGGCTAACCGAGGACATTGCTGACACTCTAAATTAAAATACACACTCATACATCATCGGTGCCGGGTCGACTTGCGGGGCGATTGAGCAATCCGCCTTCCATACACATGCGAGTCAACTCAACATCATTTGCACAATTAAGTTTTTCTAGCAAGCGTGAGCGATAGGTGCTCGTGGTTTTAGGGCTTAAATGTAATTCTTCTGCAATATGCCGATTACTAAAACCTTGGCTAATTCGAATTAACACTTCAATTTCTCGTTTAGATAATCTATCCAACGGCGACATGTCGCCATCTAAAATAGATAACGCTAGTTTTTGCGCAACCACCGGAGAAATATAACGCTGTCCTACACACACTTGTTTAATGGCACGAATCATTTCATCTAAATCGCAACCTTTGGTGAGATAGCCTGCTACACCAAATTTAATAGTATGTTTTGAAATGGGTGTTTCAGATTCCGCGGTGAGAATGATTACCCGCGTTTTTTTATAACGATCAATAATACGTTTTGCAGCTTCCATGCCGCCCATACCGGGCATATGCAAATCCATCAACACTACGTCGGGGAATTTTTCTTGACACGCCTTCAATGCATCTTCGCCGCTAGAACATTGACCGATGACTTCTATTTCTGGCACATCACTTAACAAACGCACCACGCCGGCACGCACTAAATCATGATCGTCTACGACCAATAGTTTTATCATCTTCACTGCCCAGTGATTAATAACGTACTAAAGCGGAACCCCATGTAAAACCGCCGCCAAACGCTTCCATCAATAACACTTCACCACGTTTTATGCTGCCTGCGCGCACTGCATGATTTAATGCTAAAGGAATGGAGGCCGCTGAGGTATTGCCATGTTTATCAACTGTTACCACCATACGATCCGCCGGCAAATTTAATTTTTTTGCTGTCGCCGACATAATACGCATATTTGCTTGATGCGGAATTAACCAATCCACATCTTCTTTAGTCATGTTATTAGCTTCTAAGGTTTCATCAACAATACGTTCTAAGGTACGCACCGCGACTCGAAACACTTCATTGCCTTTCATTTTAATCACATTGCACACGGGTTCGTGATACAACAAATCTTCGTAACTGCCATCGGCATGAATATGAGTAGAAATCACACCTTGTTCAGCAGCTGCTTCTAAAATAATGGCGCCCGCGCCATCACCAAACAACACGCAAGTTTCACGATCAGTCCAATCAACGATAGACGACATTTTTTCGGCGCCTATAACGGCAGCCGTTTTAACTTGTCCTGAACGAATCATCGCATCCGCAATGGCGATGCCGTAAATAAAACCAGAGCAAGCCGCATTCACGTCAAAGGCAGCGAAACCTTTTACATTAAAACGTTTTTGCAAACGTGCTGCGGTACTCGGAAAGCTACTTTCTTGCGTACAGGTTGCAACAATAATTAATTCTAAAGCGCTGGCTTCCATAGAAGCAGCTTCTAAAGCCGAACGCAAAGCATGCTCAGCCAAATCAGTGGCGGTTTGATTTTCTGCGATATGCCGCTCGCTTATACCCGTACGATCACGAATCCATTCATCCGAGGTTTCAACTATTTTTTCTAAGTCTTTATTAGTTAAAACTTTATCAGGTAAATATCCACCCGTGCTCTTAATCCGCGAATACACCACAAACAATCTCCTTAATTAACCGGCTCAGCGCTGGCGCTGCTGATACCTGCGGCAATATGTGACAATACATTATGCTCAACTTCAAGCACTGCAACACGAATAGCCGCAGCAAATGCCACTTGATCCGCGCCACCATGACTTTTAACCACGATACCTTGCAAGCCTAATAAGCTCGCGCCGTTATACATACGTGGATCCATTCTTTTTTTCAAACCGCGCAATGCGGGCAACGCGCACAACGCGCCTACTTTACTGAAGAGGTTACGCTTAAACTCTGCTTCCATAAAATGCGCCATTAATTTTGCGGTGCCTTCTGCGGTTTTTAATAACACATTCCCGACAAAACCATCAGCAACGACTACATCGGCTTTGCGTGTAAAAATATCATTCGCTTCAACGTAGCCAATATAATTCAAAGAACTTTTATTTAATAAGACGCTGGTTTCTTTAACAACTTCATTGCCTTTAATATCTTCTTCACCAATATTTAATAAACCCACTCGTGGTCGCACAATACCGGTCACCGCTGACGCTAACACACTGCCCATAATTGCAAATTGCTGCAAATGTTCAGCGGTACAATCAACATTGGCACCCAAGTCTAATATATAAGTACGGCCCTGCATCGCGGGCAATGGCGAGCAAATAGCAGGACGATCAATTCCTGGAATCATTTTTAAAACAAATCGTGCAGTCGCCATTAATGCGCCTGTATTGCCAGCGCTCACACACGCGTGCGCCTTGCCTTCTTTTACGAGGTTAATCATCACGCGCATAGAAGAATCTTTTTTATTGCGCATCGCCTGCGCCGGCGGATCATCCATCGCTACAATTTCTGAGGCATGTTGAATCGTTATACGCTCAACGCACGCAGCATAATCAGGATGGATTTTTAATATAGATTCTAATACGGGTGTTTGACCAACCAATATTAAATGTAAATTCGGATATTCTTTAGCAATAGTTAATGCAGCAGGCACAGTGACTTGCGGGCCATGGTCACCACTCATCGCGTCCAGTGCAACGCTTATTATTTTAGGGCTCATTCAACACCTTAAACGTGACGATTATTTTTGGTCGCCACAAAACGCATCGAGCGAGACAACCGATATCGGCCGCTCGCTCGGCGCAGAGGTATTTCAAAGATTATTCTTCGCTATCGACTTCAGGTGCACTCGCTAAGTCGAGTACTTTACGACCGCGATAAAAACCATCAGCGGTGATTTGATGACGAATATGGGTTTCGCCAGAAGTTGAATCTACTGACAAAGTCGGTGCAGACAATGCGTCATGCGAACGACGCATGCCACGACGCGAACGGGTCATACGGGCTTGTTGTACAGCCATGCTAAATACTCCACTAAAAAATTAAAACAATCATGTCTACTTTTCACTCGGTGATTTGAGTGATTGCAAAACCGCAAATGGATTGGGTCGTGATCCAACAGGTTTATCAACTGCTGGCTCCGTACTTAAGTCGGCACGCAAACGCACCAACATATCCGCATTACACGCTGCCAATGTTTCATGTGCGGGAAAAATGGGTAATCGCACAATCAGTTCATCTTCAATCAAACGCACAGTGGTTACAGAACCATCGGCATCAACTTGCAACGCTTCGAAATCTTCCGATTCAGCTTGCGCTAAATCTTTTTCATCCGTCGTAACTAACAACTTCACTTGCGCATCCAAGATGTAATCGAACTCATCAAGACAACGCTGACACGTTAAACGCACCGTACAACGCAACTGACCGAGCACGCTAATGCGATTAAAATGCGTCTCAGCAAAGCTCAACTCAACGTCTACATCACTTTGCAAACCAACCAATTCCGCTAAGCGTAACAGCCGACTTTGAGGAAAAGATCCCGCAATATCCAGCCGTGCTTTGGCGAACCTTGCCGGGTGCAGAACGTCAGGCAATTTGTCCGGATGCATAGGCGCGCAATTCTATGAATCTATGGGCTCACTGTCAAAGATCATGATGCAATAAGTCATTATTTCTGCTGAAGATTCTGCGGTTTTACGCGCTATCAGAAAAGCCTCACTCAGAGCAAACCTGCTACACTTGCGCCCCATAAGCCGTCGGGATTATGTTCGCCCTCCTTTCAAACCTTGGTTTTTGACCGGCCTTCATATGCTTAACAGGATTAAATAGTAGCTCTATCCTTTTGATTTTAAAATGAATATTCAAAAACCTATACAAAAAATTCTGATTGCGAATCGCGGGGAAATTGCAGTTCGAATTGCCCGCGCCTGCGCTGAAATGGACATAAAATGCGTGGCTATTTATACCGATGCAGATCGCTATGGATTGCACATTAGCAAAGCGGATGAAGCTTATAATATTGGTCCCGAGTCAGTCGCCGGCTACTTAAGCATTCCTCGAATCGTCAATTTAGCGGTGGCCACCGGCTGCGATGCCATCCATCCGGGTTATGGTTTCTTATCTGAAAATCCGGCTTTGGCTGAACAATGCGCGGCACGCGGTATTCGTTTCATTGGTCCTAATGCGGACATCATTCGTCGCATGGGCAATAAAATCGAAGCACGTTTAGCCATGCAGCAAGCGCAAATTCCAGTCGTGCCTGGTAGTGATCACAGCCTGGCAAACTTAGAAGAAGCGCAACAGATCGCAAATGAAATTGGCTATCCCGTGATGTTAAAAGCCACTGCGGGCGGCGGCGGTCGCGGCATTCGGCTTTGTCATAACGAAGCGGAGTTAATCCGCAATTATGATCGTGTTATTTCAGAAGTGACCAAAGCGTTTGGCAACAGCGATGTCTTTATCGAAAAAGCCATCATCAATCCCCGTCACATCGAAGTACAAGTGTTAGCCGACAGCCATGGCAACACCGTACATTTATATGAACGCGATTGTTCTATTCAACGTCGTCATCAAAAACTATTAGAAATTGCACCATCTCCTCAAATTAATAGCGAACAACGCGAATATTTAGGCGCACTCGCCGTGCGCGCAGCGCAAGCTGTCAATTACGAAAATGCGGGAACAGTTGAATTTTTGTTAACTCAAGATCAACAATTTTATTTCATGGAAATGAACACACGTTTGCAAGTTGAACATCCGGTTACCGAAACTATTACCGGCATCGATTTAGTTCAACAACAAATTCGTGTTGCCGCAGGCGAAGTCTTACGCTTCAAGCAAGAAGATATTCGCATTCGTGGTTATGCGATGGAAATGCGCATTAACGCAGAAGATCCGCAAAATGATTTTCTACCCAGCTTTGGTCGCATCACACGCTATTTTGCTGCTGGCGGGCCAGGCGTGCGCACCGATGGTGGCATTTATACTGGTTATCATATTCCACCGCATTATGATTCCATGTTATTAAAATTAATTGTTTGGGCATTAGATTGGGATGCCGTTATCGCGCGTGCTAAACGTTCGCTCAAAGATATTAAAGTGCAAGGCGTTAAAACCACACTGCCTTATTATCAACAAATTTTGCAACATCCAGATTTCATCGCGGGTTCTTTTGATACTAGCTTTGTTGAACAACATCCCGAATTGACGCAATACTCCGTAAAAGCATCACGCAATGAACTCGCGGCGGTTGTCAGCGCAGCCATTGCAGCGCATTTACAACTTTAAATACACTACTAGTCCTCGTCGGAATCATTCATGACACAAATACAAATAACCGAAACCATCTTGCGTGACGCTCATCAGTGTTTAATCGCCACCCGCATGCGCACAGAAGACATGTTACCTATTTGCAAAAAATTAGATGATATTGGCTATTGGTCATTAGAGTGCTGGGGCGGAGCAACCTTTGATGCGTGCGTGCGATTCTTAAAAGAAGATCCGTGGGAGCGTTTACGTAAACTCCGCGCCGCATTACCCAACACGCGTTTACAAATGTTACTGCGGGGTCAAAACTTATTAGGCTATCGCCACTATGCCGATGATGTTGTTAATGCTTTCATTGCAAAATCAGCCGCCAATGGCATCGATGTATTTCGCATTTTTGATGCAATGAATGATGTCCGCAATGTACGCACGGCTATCGAAGCAGTAAAAAAAGCCGGTAAACATGCACAAGGCACTATTTCTTATACCGTAAGCCCCGTTCACACGAATGAACAATTCGTTACGATGGCCATCGCAATGCGTGACATGGGTTGTGACAGCATCGCCATTAAAGATATGGCCGGTTTATTAACGCCGCAAGCGACCGGCGAACTGACCAAAGCGCTCGTCGCTGCACTAGATGTACCGATTCAATTACATTCGCATGCGACTTCTGGACTTGCTGAGTTATGCCAATGGGAAGCGATTAAAAATGGCTGCACGCATATTGATACCGCTATATCCGCTTTTGCAGGAGGTGCAAGTCATCCTCCTACCGAAAGCATGGTTGCCGCTTTACGTGACACACCTTACGACACCGGTTTAAATCTAGAAGCCTTGCAAGAAATTGGTTTTTATTTTCATGATGTTCGTAAAAAATATAAACAATTTGAAAGTGACTACACCGGTGTTGATACACGCGTACAAATCAATCAAGTACCGGGCGGCATGATTTCTAATTTAAGCCATCAACTTAAACAACAAAATGCACTTAACAAAATGAGTGCGGTGTTAGAAGAAATTCCTCGTGTTCGTACCGACTTAGGTTACCCACCATTAGTCACGCCTACTTCGCAAATTGTCGGCACCCAAGCGGTGATGAATGTTTTAACTAGCGAACGATACAAAACCATTACGAATGAAGTGAAATTATATTTACAAGGCAAATATGGGCAAGCACCGGGAAAAATTAATCAAGCTTTACGCCGACAAGCCATTGGTGATGAGCAAACGATTGATTGTCGTCCAGCAGACTTACTACCTAACGAATTAGAAAAATTACGCAGTAAAATTGCAGGCCTCGCCAACAGCGAAGAAGATGTACTAACTTATGCAATGTTTCCTGATATCGGCGGTGAATTTTTAGAACAACGTAACGCCGGCACGTTAGTACCCGAGCCTTTAAAATCTATAAGCCCTAATAACGCATCAAAAGAACCTATACCTGTAGAGTTTGAAATTACTTTGCATGGTGAAACCTATCATATTCGTGTTGATGGTACCGGCCACAAAACCCAAGACAAACGTCCTTTCTATTTAACGGTAGACGGACAACGCGAAGAAGTTTTCTTAGAAACAATTGAAGTAATAAATCCAGATGGTGGCAAAGGCCAACCTAATACCAGTAGCAAACAATCAAAACGTATGAAAGCTACTAAACCCGGTCATGTGACAACGACAATGCCCGGCACTATCATTGAAGTATTAGTCAAACAAGGCGCTATGGTCAAAACAGGTGATGCTATTCTGATTACGGAAGCGATGAAAATGGAAACCGAAATTCAAGCGCCTATTGATGGAAAAATTGTCGCCATTCATGTACAAAAAGGCGACAGCGTTAATCCTGACGAAACCTTGATTGAAATCGAATAAGTCATTATATGTCCAACAGAAAAATCATACTTGCGTCAAGCTCCCCTTTTCGTAAGCAATTATTAGAACGCTTACATATTGAATTTGAAATTTGTTCACCGAATATTGATGAAAGCCGCTTAAACCACGAAGCGCCCACGCATTTAGTAAAACGTCTAGCACAAGAAAAAGCGCAAGCCGTCAGTACGCAATATCCTGACGCTATTATCATTGGCTCTGATCAAGTTGCAGAACTTGAAGGCGACATATTAGGTAAACCTGGCAACCATCAAAATGCAGTGCAGCAACTCACTCAAGCATCGGGCAAATGGGTGCATTTCCACACCGGACTTTGTGTGCTCGATATTCAAACTCAAAAAAGTTTTTGCGAAGATATTCATTTCAGCGTTTTATTTCGTCAATTGACGCCAGCGCAAATCGAACGCTATCTACAGATGGAACAACCTTATAATGCAGCAGGCAGCTTTAAATCCGAAGGTTTAGGCATTAGCTTATTTGAAAAACTCGAAGGCGATGATCCCACGGCTTTAATTGGTTTACCGCTCATTGCCCTGACCCGCATGTTCAATCAATTAGGTATTGCTATACCTTAATTTATATCATGAAAAAAATTACTATTTTTCAACACATACATTGCGAAGGTCCGGGTTATTTAACGGAACTATTTGATGAACATAAATTAGCGTATCGCATTATCAATATAGAACAAGGCGATACCATTCCACATAACGTTAATGAAATCAGCGCCTTAGTATTTATGGGCGGCCCCATGAGCGTTAATGATGACCTCCCCTGGATACACGCGGAGCTCGCATTAATTCAGTACGCACATCAACACAACATTCCGATGCTCGGACACTGCTTGGGAGGACAACTACTTAGCAAAGCGTTGGGTGCAAAAGTAGCGCCTATGGGCTATCGTGAAATTGGCTGGCATCCTGTTAATCCAGTTAACTCGGCTGTCAGCAATGAATGGTTACAAGATTTAGATTTAAGCTGCGAAATTTTTCATTGGCATGGCGAGCAATTTGAAATTCCTACTGCCGCACAACATTTATTTGGCAGCACCGCCTGCCAACATCAAGCATGGGTTTTAAATAATATTTTAGCCTTGCAATGTCATATAGAAGTTACTCCCACTATCGTGCATACCTGGCTCCAACATTTCGCTGAACAGCTCACGCCTAATCAAACCTATGTGCAAACTCCTGAAGACATTGCTAAGGATCTAGATCAGCGCATTAATAAATTGCAGAGTTTTTCAAAACCATTTTATCAACGCTGGTTAAAGATCAGCGGTTTAATAAGCTAATGCTCAACACCTCCTTGTTATTGATTCATCATATGAATCAAGCAGAGCTGGCGCCACTAGATGATTGGCTGCAAACCTTGCCTTGCGACAAACGCGATTCGGTATTAACACTTAAAGATCCTGCGCTACGCTATCGTCGCAGCATCGGATTACGCTTATTGCAGCTCGGCATGCAATCCATTCATCATCAACATTTCGATTTTAAAGACCTCGTTTATCCCAATGATTATGCGAAACCTTATTTAATAAATCAGTTTAACGCTTGGCAATTTAATTTAAGCCATTCTAAAGACATCATCAGTTGCGCCATCAGTCAACAAAGTATTGGGCTGGATATTGAATATATTCGTCAACGCAATTATCAGCAGTTTTCTACTTATTTGGCAGATAGCATTCCTGACTTTGATAAACTTAACTTACAAGAATTTTATCAACATTGGACAGCTCTAGAAGCCGTCATCAAAGCCGCGGGCACCGTTGGTTTATCTAATTTGCGCAAAGTTCGTTTAAGCAATAATCTATCTGCTGAAAAATCTGCCTTGTTACACAAAAAAAAATGGCATTTACATTATTTTTCACCTGATGAAAACTATGCAGGATGTTTAGCCAGCGAAAACATCAGCGAAGTTACCATTAAATACATTAACGCTATTTGGAACACTTCACTATGAGCGATGAAACTACCGCACCCAAAAAAGACAAAGCCTTCAAATTTTGGCTAGGCCGACAAGTTCTAAAATTATATCTACGTGTTTTATGGTGGGGATCTCGTAAAACCATTATAGGCATGCAACATATAGAACCATTTCTGCTTGCCAAAAAACCTATTATTGCGTGTTTTTGGCACCAACATATGTTGGCGCCCTCAATGTTAATCATTCGATTGCATCAACAACGCCGTCTTAAATTAACCTTTCTCATCAGTCCTTCCAAAGATGGAGAAATACCAACCGGCGCTATGCGCGACTGGGGCATTCCTACTGTACGTGGATCTTCATCTAAAACAGGTGCTAGCGCCTTACGCCAAATGACTAACATTATTAAACGTGAAGGTCGTTCTTTATGCATAACACCCGATGGGCCTCGCGGCCCAGTACATGAATTTAAATCGGGCGCATTGATTGTGTCGCGCTTTACAGGTGCACCGGTTATACCCTTAAGTGTACACGCTGATAAATGCTGGAAATTTAATTCCTGGGATGGCTTTATATTGCCAAAACCTTTCACACGTTTTGTTTTAACGATTGGTGAGCCTTTAATAATAGACGCCAAAGCAACGGAAACAGAAATAGAAACTCACGCACAGAATATGCAAAAGTATATGTACGAGCTTTATCTCAAAGCTCGTGATAAAGCGTCTTAACCAAACGCAAATCTTATAACAAATAAAACCGAATAATAAAAAAAGGCGCTATCACATGGACAGCGCCTTTTTTGCAATAAATATTAAAATCTAGATCCTTTTCAAAAATTCTATCAAAGCCCAACGATCTTCTTTGGTTAACATTGGACCGATAACCCCATTACTTAGCGGTTTATCAGCAAACTCGTGGCCTTTATTACTGTTACCGATAATACGGGTATCAAATAAAAAACCACCTTTGATATCTTTTAGCACATAACCGACCTGCACCGGATCAAACTCATGTGTGCCCAAATAAAAACTCGCAACACGCTCTTCCACCGGAGATAATAATTGATAAAGATTAGGGATCGAACCATTATGTAAAAATGGCGGCGTTGCCCACACGCCATCTAAGGGACGCGCTTTGTAAGCTTTTAATTCACGCGCACCATCTTCGGCAAAATCTCGGTACTGATTATATTTATCTTGTTTAGTTTTATCGAAATTATTATCAGCATAATAACGTTGTGTAGCAGAGGTACTGACATGATCCAAACCAATGCCTGCCCCCTGCTCACCTAAACCAAGATCATCGGTTTGCGCTTTGCGTTCCATAAAATTGATAGCTTGTTTAGGATCTGTGCCAATAACATCTAAATCAACCATCACCATTTTAATAAAACGACGGCCATGATTATTTTTAGCTGTCCAATATTTTGGTTCTTTCGTATCCAAATCAGACATCAACACTTCAATAGTGGGCAAATGACAACTCTGACAATAATCCTCATACAGCGCTCTACCGCGGGCGGCTTTGTCACGATCTATTTTGCCAAAATGTTGTTCTGGCCATGCTGGCGCACGCAAACCAGCATAAGGTTTTGAACCTGCTAATAACGATTCAATTTTATGAAGATTTTCAACATGCACAGAAGTTTTAAAATGATTTTTCTTATCGCCACGCAACACAATAGGTGCTTTCACGCCTAAAGCTTCACCTACACTGCGTCCCATAGGCTGTTGTACTGAACCGTTATATTGAACCCAATCAAACCATGAAGTATCCCAAAGATGCGGATAAGTTACTGGCGCATCAGCAGGTCGCAAATTATCTAGATTTAATTGAAAGCCGAACACTTGATTGCCAATACGTCCAAGTGCATCAACTCGTGCAAAACCAGGTTCTACTGGATAGATTTTTTTATCTTTAATAATTTTTTGTTCAGCTAAACCCGTTTTTAAAAAAGCACTGAATTTAGCTTTTAATGCTGCTTTAGTTTGATCATTATAATTTTCTTTTAATACACGCTTAGCAAAACGATCAAAGCGACCTGGAATTTTATCGGTGAAAACCGTGGAATAACCTAACGCTTTTTCAAAACTCTGCAAATCGATCATGGCCGGGCCACCATCGATACGCACACCAATTAATTTATTATCTTTACGAATATTTAATTGGCCAGTGTGACACGCCGCGCATGTTAGATCTAATACGGTTTGAGCTTCGTCTGTATAGGGATCAACAAACTCATCCCCTTTGGCAAATCCAACAGGCAAACTATCTGGATTTATTTTGCTTTCATGATCCGGCAAAAATCCAAAGCGCCCTAAATAATCTGGCGCAGAAAATAAAGGTACTTCACCAAAAACTGTCCAAGATAACGTCGGTTGTTCTAATGCCACAAACCAATCGTAAGGAAATAAGGAAGTGCCTTGTTGTATGTGATACCACCAATGCCACTCACCTGGCTGCCAGTTCTGACTGGATAACCAATAAACTTCATCAGTTTTTTCAGCTTCAGGGGTTTTAACGCAAGCAGATTGAGAAAGTGTAAACAATAAAATAATAAATAAACGCAGCATGATGCTCATAGTAATAATTCCATTTGATGTGTTATTGTCTTTTTTAAAATAGTCTTAGAAAAATAAAAGCGCGCTATGTTAACATAGTTTTTTATAAATTCGAAAAACTTGCTAGCGCAAAAATTAGAACAAGCAATGACAATAATATTGCAGCAAGAAGATTAAAAAACCAGCCAATAAACCTGCTAGCCAGTCGTCGAGCATGATACCGAAGCCACCTTTCACATTTCGATCACACCAACTAATGGGCCAAGGTTTTACAATATCAAATAAGCGGAAAGCTAAAAATCCTGCAACAACGGCTTGCCACGTTGGCGGCAAAAACAACATAGTTAATAAGAAGCCGCTAATTTCATCCCAAACAATACCACCATGATCATGTACACCTAACTGCTCGGCGGCGCGCTGACAAATATATATGCCGACAATTGCAATAAAAATGCTGGCGATTAAATAAAAAGTAAAAGAAAATTGTATTAACGCCCACCAAATAGGTATAGCGATGAGAGTACCTATAGTGCCAGGCGCTTTAGGCGACAGCCCCGCCCCAAAACCAAATGCTAAACATTGAATAGGACGCGACCATAAGGTTTTAAAATTAGGTTGGTTCATTATTTTTTCTTAGAAAAATGCTGATAACCATTATTAGCAATTTCTATAGGACGGCCATCAGGTCTGTGTAAACGTAAACCTCTAGTTTCTTCAATGAACCCGATATGCGTCATAGGCAAACTGAGCTGATGTTGAATTTTATTAATATCATCTATACGTGACTCAGGAAAAGTAAAACACAGCTCATAGTCATCGCCTGCGGTTAACGCTAATTCTAAAACAGGAAAACCTTTACTGTGCAAACTTGCTTCTGATATGGGAATTTTATCAAGTAAAACACGCGCGCCAACTTGACTACGTTCTAAGATATGGCCTAAATCTGCAATCAAACCATCTGAAATATCAATGCAAGCAGTTGCAATGCCAAGCAATGCCAATCCTGCTTGCACACGTGGATAAGGATAATTTAAACGATTAATAGCATCATTAAGTGGTGATGATTTATTTAAGCTTTTAAGTTCACGACCCGCATCACCCAGATAGCCAGTTACGGCAATGTAATCACCTACTTTTGCACCTGCACGCGTCAACGCTTGACCTCGTGGTGTAAAACCATGCGCTTGCACTGTAATACTGAGTGGCCCTTGCGTGGTATCTCCACCAATCAATTGCACATTGTGTTCGCGTGCTAGTGTTAAAAAACCTTGCGCGAATGCTTCTAACCACAAAGAATTGGCTTGCGGCATCGTTAACGCTAATGTTACCCACGCAGGTTCTGCGCCCATCGCAGCTAAATCACTTAAATTAACGGCAAGCGCTTTGTAGCCAATCGCTTGTGGAGTCGTATTTTCTGGAAAATGCACTCCACTAACCAAAGTATCCATGCTAACGATTAGTTCATGACCATCGGGCACTAATAAGCGCGCCGCATCATCACCAATCCCTAAAATCACATCTTCACGTTGTACGCTATTTAATTCCGTCAAACGTTTGATGAGATCAAATTCCATTAGGGACGGCCTTGCTCTTCCGAACGTAATGTTTTACAGGCTTTATCTAATACGGCATTAATATATTTGTGGCCATCTTCTGCACCAAACACTTTGGCGAGCTCAACCGCTTCATTAATAGTCACGCGATAAGGAATATCTAAACATTCACGCAACTCATAAAATGCAATTCGTAAAATATTGCGTTCTACGGGATCCATTTGCACTAAAGGGATATGACCGTAGCTACTGATAAACTGATCCCACGCTTCAACACCAGCGATCACACCCACTAACAACTGTTTAAAATATTCCATGTCAGTGTTGCGCATATCTTGCGTCTCAACAAACTGTGTATAAATATCTGACGCTGGTACCGCATTCATGTGCCATTGATATAAGCCCTGTAACGCACGACGACGTGCATGACGTCGGCCTTGATGTTGACGACTCATACTCATGCGGGTTTAAATGCCTCAGTTTGATAAAGCTGTAATATTTCAATCGCTGTTAAAGCCGCATCAATGCCTTTGTTATTATTATCTGCGGCACGTACTTCGGCTTGCATCGTATTATCGGTCGTTAATACACCAAAAATAACCGGCATATTATATTTTAATGCAACTTCATTAATGCCACGTGCGCATTCATTACAAACATAGTCAAAATGGGGTGTGTCACCACGAATGACACAGCCTAAGGTAATCACTGCATCATAACGCCCCGTCGCAGCTAATTTTTGCGCCGCTAAAGGCAATTCAAACGCACCAGGCACACGCACCACTGTAAGCGCTTTAGAATCAGCACCGTGTGTGAGCAAAGCTTTTTCAGCGCCTGCTAATAATTTGTCAACGATATGCGCATTAAAACGCGCTGCAACAATTGCAAAACGAAAATTTTCCGCACGCAATGCCGAGGTCTTACCCGATGAATATAATAAATCGTTTGACATAATCGCTCGCTAATTCTTATTCAGAAATATAATCCAACACTTCCAAACCAAAAGCACCCAAACCATGCAGGACTTTAGGTGCGCTTAAAATATGCATTTTCTTTACACCTAAATCTGCCAAGATTTGCGCACCTATACCATAGGTACGTAAATCAGTGGGCTTTTGATCAGATTCAACTTCTTGCTGATTATGACTCGCTTTTAAACGCTGCACTTGATCAAGTAAACCCAAACCGGCATGTGCGCGTGTTAAGAAAACTAATACACCTTGCTCAGCCGATGCGATACGTTTCATCGCATCATGCAAGGGCCACCCACGGCTATCACGTGCGGCAAACATATCATATAAAGGATTTTCTACATGCACGCGCACTAACGTGGTTTTATTTGAATCGATAGGTCCTTTGACTAATGCGATATGCGTTGCATGATGAATGCGATCATTAAAAACTACTAATTCAAAATCACCGTATTCGCTGGAAAAAAGTGTTGCATCAATACGTTCAACGGTGTGTTCATTTAAGATTCGATAGCGAATTAAATCTTCGATAGTACCGATTTTTAAATTATGTTTAGCCGCAAAAACTTCTAAGTCTGGACGACGCGCCATATTGCCGTCTTCTTTTAAAATCTCCACAATCACTGCTGATGCTTCAAAACCAGCTAAACGCGCTAAATCACAACCTGCTTCTGTATGACCGGCACGCACTAAAACACCACCGTCTTCTGCCATCAATGGAAACACATGACCGGGTTGCACTAAATCTTCCGGTTTACTATCGGGTTTAGTTGCGGCACGAATCGTCGCCGCACGATCAGCCGCAGAAATGCCAGTGGTGACGCCGTGCGCCGCTTCAATAGACACAGTAAAATTAGTGGAATGTAATCCTTGACCAAATTTTGGCATCAAGGGCAAATTTAAACGTTTGCAACGTTCACGCGTTAAGGTCAAACAAATTAAACCGCGACCATATAAGGCCATGAAGTTAATATCTTCAGGGCGGACGGCTGCAGCCGCCATTACTAAATCACCTTCATTTTCTCGATCTTCATCATCCATGATGATGACCATTTTACCTAAACGTAGGTCTTCAATAATTTCTTCGGTCGTATTTAAGGACATATCGTTAGTTTCACTCAATGGCTCTGCTGAGCATTTAATAAACGTTCTAAATAACGCGCAATAATATCTACTTCTAAATTAACAATACTGCCAATTTTATAATCACCCATAATCGTATTCGCTAAGGTGTGAGGCACAATATTAACGCCAAAGTGCAGCGCATCTACTTCGTTCACCGTTAAACTTACACCGTCCAAACACACCGAACCTTTTGTGGCTATATAACGTGCAAGTCCCGTTGGCGCAGAAAATACAAAACGTTCTGAACGTGCATCAGCATCACGCGATACAACCGTTGCAACACCATCAACATGACCACTGACTAAATGTCCACCTAAAGCAGTTTGAGGACGCAGTGCGGATTCTAAATTAACACGATTACCAATTTCTAATTTGCCTAAAGTAGTACGAGCCAAGGTTTCCAAAGAAACATCAGCCGAAAAATGCCGTGGAGATTTTTCAACCAGCGTTAAACAAACGCCATTGACCGCAATGCTTGCACCCATCGTTTCATCAGCTAAATTTAAATTATTTACGGATATAGAAATGCGCGCATCGCCACCCAGCGATTCTAATGATGCAATGGAACCTACATCAGCAATAATGCCGGTAAACATTTTAATTTCCTGCCAAGGTAATAACTCGATGCGTAAGCGGCAAACCCGATGCATTATCAAATGCCGCACCTGCAGCAGCGCCCGCCAACGCGATTGCTTCTGCACTTTCAAGCTGATCATATAACACGTGCATTGCACCTAAAGCATAATCAGCGCCCGAACCTATTGCCCAAAATTGCGTAAACTCATTTACATCACGCAACCCAAACACACCAAAAATCCCTGAAGGATTAGCAATCAACGCGTCAATTTGCGAACTTTCATACGGATCATTATCTTCGCCTTTTGGATTTAAAAAATAATGATCTTTTAAGACGCTATGCAATTTTAAAAAACTTTGAAAAATGGCATGGCGAGACGTTAAATCTAAAGTAATTTCACCTTCACTGATCACATCATCCATTACCAAACTATGTGCTGCACTACCGACAATACCAAAAAAACTCGTGTTGCTTATTTGAATTTTTTCGTGAAAACGATCGCGCGCAGCCGTTAATTTTAAATCGCCAAAAGTCGTCAACGTATCCGCCGCGATGCAAGCTTGATTATTTTTACGTACAACTACAATGGTTGACATGCTTAAGCCTTATTGATTCAGAAATACAGGTTTTGCAATGATACGCAAATCGCGTCCCACTTGACGAATATCGGCAAACTCTAACGTTATTCGCGCAGATAATTTATTAATGATCGACAAACCAAACATGGCACGTGCATCACGACCTAAAATACAAGGCGCAAGATAAACAATCAGCTCATCTACTAAGCCCGCTTCTAATAAAGCGCCCGCTAATGTTTCACCACATTCAACATGCAATTCATTAATTTCACGACGGCCTAGCTCATTTAACACATCTGGCAAATGTAAGCGCCTGTCTTGATTAGTGGAGATTTGAATAATTTCAACTGGCGTCTGTGCATCATCTAGAAAAGCAGGTCTAGCTACTAAACCAGCTTTGCTCATCAACCAAACAGGCCCCGGATGTTGAAAAATTTTTGCTGTTGTTGGTATGCGCAACTGACTATCTAAAATCACGCGAGGAATAATTTTAGGCGATGATTGATGAGGCGCAGTCCAACGTACATTTAAACGTGGATCATCCGTCATAATAGTGCCACTACCGGTCATAATAGCCGACGCACGTGCACGCCACTGGTGTACATCCGTACGCGCAGCTTCTTCCGTGATCCACTGACTTTCACCATTTTTTAATGCGGTGCGACCATCTAAACTGCCGGCTAATTTTAAACGTAGCCAAGGGCGACCACGACGCATACGACTTATAAAACCCACATTCAATAATTCCGCTTGTTCGCTCATTAAACCCCAACGAACTTGAATGCCCGCGGCTTGCAACGCTAACATGCCTTTACCTGCAACTCGCGGATTGGGATCTTGCACAGCAAACACTACTTCACTAACACCTGCCGCAATTAATGCATCAACACACGGTGGTGTACGGCCGTGATGTGCGCACGGTTCTAACGTTACATAGACAATCGCGCCACGCGCTTGCTCACCCGCTGCGCGTAAAGCATGCACTTCCGCATGCGCGTCGCCAGCAACTTGATGATAACCTTCACCAATAATTTTATGCTCGCGCACGATGACGCAACCGACGCGCGGATTAGGATCCGTGGTATACAAACCCTGCTCTGCTAAACGTAAAGCTTGCGCCATGTAGCGCGAATCGTCAGCTGTAAATATAAAATTATGCATGCGCTTGATTTCTTATTCCAATCAAGAATCGTGCAATAAAGAAATTTGATCACGATGCATTTCAGGTGTGGGATCTTGTTCTAAACGATTAATCACTTCACGAAACGCATCGATATCAGCGAAGCTAAGATAAACAGAAACAAAACGAATATAAGCTATTTGATCCAGCTTACGTAATTCCTGCATAACCAAATCACCAATGACGCGTGAAGCCGTTTCGCGTTCACCGCGATGCAACAATTCACGTTTAATATGCGCAACCGCGGTTTCAATACTGTCGGTACTAACGGGACGCTTTTCTAATGCGCGCAACATACCCGCACGCAATTTCTCTTCTGTAAAAGGTTCACGACTACCATTGGTTTTCACAATGCGCGGCATACTAAGTTCAGCTTGTTCAAACGTCGTAAAACGTTCTGAGCATTCAGAACATTCACGGCGTCGACGCACTTGATCGCCATCACTCGCTAAACGCGAGTCTATGACTTTGGTATCTTGCGCACCGCAAAAAGGACAACGCACTAGGTTTCGCCTTTAGGTTACGTATTAATTTGCGTAAACGGGAAAACGGCGACACACATCCAAAACTTTGTCGCGCACGCTTGCAATCACTTGCGGATTATTAATGTCAGCCAATATGTCCGCAATCCAATTCGCTAAATCACGACTTTCTGTTTCGCCAAAACCGCGCGTAGTAATTGCAGGTGTACCAATACGAATCCCGCTGGTGACAAAAGGTGATTGAGGATCGTTAGGCACTGCATTTTTATTTACCGTAATGTTGGCGCTACCTAAAACCGCATCGGCTTCTTTGCCCGTAATGTTTTTGTCGATTAAATCCAACAAGAACAAATGATTATCCGTGCCGCCTGAAACAATTTTATAACCACGTTCAATTAAGGTGTTGGCCATCACACGTGCATTTTTTTTCACTTGTTGCTGATAGGTTTTAAATTCAGGTTCCAAGGCTTCTTTAAAAGCGACTGCTTTAGCTGCAATCACATGCATTAAAGGTCCGCCTTGAGTACCGGGAAACACCATCGAATTTAATTTTTTCTCAATGTCGGGATTGCTGCGCGCCAAAATCAAACCACCGCGGGGTCCGCGTAAAGTTTTATGTGTGGTTGTCGTCACCACATCGGCTAATGCAATCGGATTAGGATATTCACCTGCTGCCACTAAACCCGCTACGTGCGCGATATCGGTCATTAAATACGCACCCACGCGATCAGCCGCCGCACGCAAACGCGCCCAATCGACTACGCGTGAATAAGCAGAAAAACCACCCACGATCATTTTAGGTTTATGCTCGTCTGCCAACGCATCTAATTGGTCATAATCAATTTCGCCAGTGCGTGTATCCAAACCATATTGAACGGCATTAAAAAGCTTGCCGGAAAAATTAACCTTCGCGCCATGCGTTAAATGTCCACCATGCGCCAAACTCATACCCAAAATGGTATCGCCGGGTTGTAACAAAGCCAGATACACAGCGGCATTCGCCTGCGAACCGGAATGCGGTTGCACATTGGCATAATCAGCACCAAACAAGGCTTTAGCGCGGTCAATTGCTAACTGCTCAGCAATGTCTACATATTCACAACCCCCGTAATAACGCTTACCCGGATAACCTTCCGCGTATTTATTGGTCAAAGAAGAACCTTGTGCCGCCAAAACTCGGGGACTGGCATAATTTTCCGAAGCAATCAGCTCGATATGCTCTTCTTGGCGTAAGGTTTCTTGCTCAATGGCATGCCATAAATCAGCGTCGAAACCAGCAATTGTCATGGATTTGTTATACATCTGACCGTGATCCTATATTAGGCTGAGCCTGGACGTACCAGGACGTTTATAAATGCGGGCCTAAGCCCGAAAGACACACCCCCAAAGGAGACACCCTAGGGGCTGCGAATAATACTGCAAGTCTCCCCTAGAAGCATGCAAATCTTGGGGTTTTGTAGGCGCGAAACCACAGTATGCTGTGGTTTCATAATTAGCTTGAAACTTATTCAGGTGAATTCCTGTCATAAAGCTACACTATATATATGTCTCGTGCTCAATCAGCGTGATTGAGTAAGACCCTAGACAGCAGCGGAGTTATTTATGCGCGTCGGACTACCCAAAGAACAACAACAAGAGTTACGTCATTGTTTGGAAAAAATGAAAGTACCCCATGACGTCATCGAACATTTACTGACCTCCCAACAAGCAGGGCAAACTCAGAAAGCATTTATACATAAAAAAGTAATTACTACTCCAGAAGGTTGGATTATTAATTTTAATAATCGATCCGCCAAAGCACCCATTGAATTCGAAGCACCGCATCGTAATGAAGAACCCGATAGCTTAATGCTGCGCACACTACAAGGATTAGAACGTTTTGCCGCGCGTATCATCAGCAAAGAACCCGCAGCCAATGACACATCTCCCGCTATCACCAAAACCTCTCCCGCAACTAACTCGGCGGCTAGCAATAACACAACGCCTATAAAACCCAAAACCAAACCGGTTGAGTTTCACAAATTGACTATTGAAGTAAGCGAAGACCAATTAGAAGCACTGAATAAATTAGCTAAAGAAAAAGGCGTATCGATTAATGCCATTATTCGTGCAGCACTTAATCGTTTTTTAAAACCTCAAGCAAGAGAAACCAATAACACCATTAATAAACAAACAAAAAAAGCTTAACAGCACTATCCAGAATGAATTACTTTAACGGATTCAAGATCTGCTAAAAATATTCTCTTTTCAAAATCCGCAGCGGGCATTGGCTTATACAAATAAAAGCCCTGCACCGTATCACAGTCACAGGCAGCTAGAAAATCTTGCTGCGATTGTGTTTCCACACCTTCAGCGACTATTTTTAAACGTAAACTTTTCGCTAAAGCAATAATGCCCGTGACTAAAACAGCATCATCACTAGAATCAATATCATTAACAAAAGAACGATCAATTTTTAAAGTGTTAACCGGCAAACGTTTTAAATAGCTTAACGAAGAATGGCCTGTACCAAAATCATCAATCGCTATTTCTATACCCATTTCCCGAAATTTTCGCAGCACTTCAATCATTTCGTCAGGATTTTTCATGATGGCACTTTCGGTAATTTCGAACTCTAACAAATGTGTAGGCACCTGAGTTTCTTGTAAAATAACTGATACATTTTCTAAAAACTTAACATCTTCTAATTGACGACTAGAGACGTTAATCGATAACTTAATAGGTTTATAACCACTATCCAGCCAACGTCGTAACTGCTGACAACCTGCACGCAACACCCAATAACCTAAAGCACCAATTAATCCTGTTTCTTCTGCAATTGGAATAAAATCAGCCGGCGAAACCATGCCTTTTTCAGGATGTTGCCATCTAATTAATGCTTCCATACCGGTCACTTGTAAAGTATTTAATGCAACTTGCGGCTGATAATACAATAAAAACTGATCGCTCTCTAAAGCCCGCCGCATCGCACCTTCCATGGCCATACGTTTTGCAATGATAGTATCCATTCCTGCTTCATAAAAACAAAAGGTATTACGGTTTTCTTTGGCTTTAAACATTGCCGTATCGGCATATTTAATAATGACATTAATATCGTCGCTATCATTAGGACAAATAGCGATGCCAATACTGCTGCTAATATAAACTTCTTGCTCTAACAAATTAAACGGTTTCGCTAGCGACTCGCATATTTTTTGCGCAATACGCCCAATCACTTCCATTTCTTTC
The DNA here is from genome assembly GCA_013817245.1 of Gammaproteobacteria bacterium. Taxonomy (NCBI): domain Bacteria; kingdom Pseudomonadati; phylum Pseudomonadota; class Gammaproteobacteria; species Gammaproteobacteria bacterium. The sequence goes on along the minus strand of JACDDA010000004.1, from coordinate 89,469 downwards.
AAACCACCTAAAATCACGGTAAATTCATCACCACCTAAACGCGCAACTAAATCAGTAGTTCGGACAACACCTTGTATGCGTTGCGTAACTGCTTTTAATAATAAATCGCCGGCGTCATGACCCATCGTGTCATTAACCATTTTAAATCTATCTAAATCTAAAAATAAAACCGCTACCATCTCGCCATTACCACGCGCTTTGACGCAGTAATCATTTAACGTTTCAATGAACGTAGTTCTATTAGCCAAACCCGTCAAAGGATCATGGTAAGCCAAATGACGTACGTGTTGCTCAGTTTTGCTAGCTTCTAATAAACGTGAAATACGTTGGCGCATAACAGCAAAATTGACTGGCTTCGGAATAAAATCATTAGCGCCAGCAGAAAAAGCTTTATCAATAGAAGCTTCATCATCCAGCGCCGTTACGATTAACACCGGCACATGAGCACCACCCGGCATTTCACGAATACGACGACATGCAGTATAACCATCAATGCCTGGCATCATTGCATCCATCAATAATAAATCCGGCATAGATTTCGCGCACATCGTCACTACGTGTCCGCCAGTATTAGCTTCTTCTACTGTGTAACCATCATTTTCTAGCACCGCGCGCAACGTCATACGTTGACTGCGATCATCATCAACTACTAATATTTTGGAACTGGTTTTGCTATTTTTAACCGGACCTGCTTGTTTGTTTTTTATGGCATTTAATTGAGCTTGCAATAAAGCACTCACTTCACCCAACGCATCAATCAAGGTATTAACATAAGTACGCGCTTTATCAATATCCGCTTGTTCCCCACATTCTTCTAAAATACGGCAAACTTCACCTAATCGCTCAGCACCAAAATTACGACTACTGCCTTTTAATGAATGCGCCGAGCGTCTTAATAATTTCTCATCTTTTTCTTCTAATGCACGCTTTATAGACTCGATATAAAGTTCGCTGTCTTCTAAATAAACTTCAATCATTTCCATAAACACATTGCCGGCATTTTTCTTTAACTCAGCCAAGGTTTCTTCATTGATCAAATGTAAACTCGTAACGGCGGCTAAATGTTTATCTTGTTCATTTGCTGCCGGCAAATAGTTTTCCATGGCGTGATTCGATTCAGTATTCAGCCAAATGGCTAGTTTTTCTTTTAGGAAAGCCATTTTTAAAGGTTTTGAAAGAAAATCATCCATCCCGACTGCTAAGCAATGGCGCACATCATCATCACTATTATTTGCCGTCATCGCAATAATCGGAATATGTTGATTAGTGCCTTCTTCTAAGCGACGAATTTGATCAGTAACTTCGTAACCGTCCATGCCAGGCATTTGCACGTCCATCATTACCAAGTCATACGATTTAGTAAATACAACATCTAATGCTTCTTTACCGCCAGATGCCAAATCAACAATGCAACCCATACGTTCCAACATACCAAAAGCAACTTGCTGATTAGTGCGATTATCATCCACTACTAATACTTGACGACCTCGTGGGATCGAAGGCTCTGTGGATTTTTCCGTGCCTGAATGAGTTTTTATTTTTCCGGTTACCGCCGCAATCGCATCATATAAACGTGTTCCTTGGGCAGGCAATTCTATTAACGCAGAAATTTTGTCGGCCGGCATATTAAGCTTGCTGACTGAACCGTGTAACAACCAAATAATTGATAATTTAGATAAAGGGTATTCTTCTCTTAATAGAGCAATGAGATTTTTTACGTAATCAACTTCATCATGTGCGACTAATACAACCTTATTGTTACTTTCACGCAACAATAATTGGTAGGCCTCAAGGCTGTTAACATGTGCAGACATAACTTGCCAGCTATCTAACAAATGCATTACTTCTTCAGCCATCGCCGTATCTTGTGCAAACACCACAACATGCTCGCCAGCTATAGAACTAACTCCGCTTCTTTTACGTATAGGAGGAAGCAAGACGCGCTTTAATGGAATTTTAAATGAAAAGCAGCTGCCTTCTCCTATATGACTTTCTACTGCAATAGTGCCTTCCATAAAATTAATTAACTTGGCACAAATAGCCAAACCCAATCCCGTGCCGCCATATTGACGAGAAGTAGAGCCATCGGCTTGTTGAAAAGCTTCAAAAATACGTTGTTGCGCTTCGTGAGGAATACCTATGCCTGTATCTTTGATGGCTATTTCTAGCATCTCAGTGTCATTAGCAGCATCTTTGATCACAGAAACTCTAATTTTTACACCGCCTTTTGCAGTGAACTTAATAGCATTACCAATTAAATTAATAACGATTTGTCTCATTCTATTTTGATCTGCATGCACCGCCGCAGGCACTGACGGATCAATTACGTACCCTAAACTAATATTTTTCTTGTTTGCTTGATGCGACAACAAATCGACTACATCATCCAATAAAGTATATAAATAAAAGTCTTCTGGATTCAGTTGCCCTGCACCCGCTTCTATTTTTGAAAAATCCAGAATATCGTTAACCAATAACAATAGTGCTTGAGCAGAATTTTGAGCCGTTTCTATATATTCAGTTTGTTTGAAATTTAAACCCGTGCCGGCTAACAGCTCTAACATACCCAAAATTCCATTCATGGGTGTGCGCAGCTCATGCGTGACATTCGCAGCAAACTCACCTTTTGCTTTTGCCGACTCTAATGCAATATCTCGTGCTTTTACTAATTCACTTTCTCGTGCTTCTAATACATCCATCATTTTATTAAATGATTGTTGCATAATATAAATTTCAATGGGGCCTGGCGTATTAGCACGTAGATGCGTTTCTCCATTCTGGGCACGCAGCATTATATTACCTAAATTTCTTAATGGATTAGTAATCCTTTTGGTTACTAATAAAATTACTAATAATAACAAAATAGCCAAACCAGCCGTAACGGCAGTATTAGTTTTATAAATAGACGACGTCATAGCGTGCAAAGTTTTTTTGCTGAGCGCCAAACGCACACTACCAATGCGTTGCGCGGAAACCACTGGAGCTTGATTTAATAAAAAACCAGAATCAGACGTGCTATTGTCATGCACATAAACAGGAGCCGCATATTCCCAAATTTCATCTGTCTCACTTATTAAATGAATTTCTTTAACTTTATTAATATCGGTATCTAAAAATTCCCATTCGCCCATCGAAACTAAGACATCGCCTTCTTTATCTATAATTCTTATGCCCACGACATCAGGTGACCGCATGACGGTTTTCAAGGTTTCTTCAATATTTTCTGCGCTGCCATATAGCAAAGCCAAAGGACTTTGATCGGCTAATACTTTGGTTAGCTGAGCACCTTCGTCAACAAGCCGATTGGAAACAATTTTTGAGGTTAATGTTGATACCGCGATAGAAGAACAAATAGCCAGTAAAAGTATACCAATCGCGAATACGATGCCCAATTGCTGCATAAAGCCATAATGAAAGCGATTTATTTTTTTTATATTTTTAATAGTCTGCATCATAATGCAAAATTACCTAGCGAGCAGGAAATAAAATATCAATTTTCTTTAGTTCTGCATCCGTAATATTTATATTTAGATGTTCCGCTGTACGTATATTAAAGGCCTTTTTCAGTTTATCCGCAGGCAATACTGAAGCAGTAGTTGCTTGGCTTAGCGGGACTAATTGTTGTCCTAAATAACGACTATCAGGATACAAAGAGAACAACACACCGCGTGATACATGTGCGGGATTACTTGAAAACACCACAATCGCACGATTCCATGATTCTTTAAGAATCATCGGTAAAATAACGCGTGAATCTAATGACTGATCATCTAATGGCAGCCATATCGCATCCGTTTTTGGATTGATGCCAGACAATAAATTGCTATATGTTTTTGCTGCCTCTTGAAGGCTTGCAACTTTATAGACTTGCAAGCTAAAACCTAATCGTTCTATTTCACGCTGGGCGATCTCAACTTGCCATGCATTCACCGAAGATTCATAGATCACATGAACACGCCGGACAGTGTTGGCATAACGAGTCAACTCTTTGAATAAGGCGCTCGGCGCCGGCAAATAAGCAACACCATTCACTGCGACATGATTAGGCCAGTTAGTAATAGCGCCGGCAGTAATACGTACATCTGTTAAATTTCCAGCATGCGCCAAATTTAATGCTTGATTACCTAATACCACCAGATTGGTGATCTGATTAGTGCTAACCCATGCGCGTAATTCTTCTGCGCGCCAATTTTCATCAAAGCTGTAAATTAAAGGCGTCACTGCTGACGAATTTTTTACACCCGTTACAATGTCTCTAAAAATAGTACGGTATGGCTCACGCACATCAGGGAAAATAATTGCGGTACGTTCCGCAGCATAACTCGTAGTCACTCCGCATATTAAAAAGACCACGCAAGCCAAAAGAAAATTTCGCATGACATTATCCAATTTAATTGCCACTTTAAATAAGTTTATCGTTTTCATAATCACCACCGATACTCGTACTGGGTAGATAGCGATCTACCAGGCATCGGCAAGTCATCTTGGAGATAAAGCCGCCCATAATACGTGGCTTCATTATATTCTTTGTCTAATAAATTTTTTATTACCAACTGAACATTGTGTTTGCGAGCGGCATTTTCGTAATTAACTATCCAATCAAACCGACTGTAATTTTTAACTTCATCACGACTATCAATACTTAACCGTCGTCTGTCTGCAACATACAACGATTTAAGACTGCTGCTAAATCCTGCTATCCCATCAAAACTCAACAAGCCATACACTTTATGACGAGGAGCAGCTTCTAATGTGTCACCCGTTTCTTGTATTTCAGTTTCTTGATACGCGTAGTTACCGTTTAAATTCCAAGAAGGCGAAATATGCCACGCTAACTCCGCTTCATAGCCATGCGCGCGCACAGTGTTTACATTTTCAATGGGGGCACGATTTGGTTCATTAGGATCTTGGATTGAACGGATCATATCGCTTAACTCATACATAAATACATTTGCTGTAATATGCACATCATCTGTTATAGCGTAATCAACACCTAACTCTAGCGTATCTATAGTTTCGGGCTGAAGGTCATCATTACCTTGTGCAAGTGGACTTGTTTGAACAAATTGTTCTTCATAAGATGGTGATCTAAAGGCATGGCCATACAGAATCTTAGTAGTTATGTTATAGGTGCTTTGCCACACAATCGCTAATCGAGGATTAACCTCTGTACCAAAATCGGAATATTCATCTATTCTCACACCCGTCGTAAGCTCCCAATCAGCCGCCATTTGCCACTGATCTTGCACGCTTATATATTTTACGGTTTTAGATTGCTCAGGTAACGTTGGAAGAAAAGTCGATACATCAACTAAACCAGGCAACAAAACAAGAAAACCATTTTGATTTACTATGAAATTTCGCGCTTCTCTAATTTCATACATATCACCTTTATAATAACCCAGCGCTAACCACAGTTTATGCGCATCAAATCCATCATAATAAATTCGAGGTTCAATACGGAAATGGTTTTCTTTTATACGTAAATCTTCAAAAGCACCTTCTGGAAAATAATCACCACCGGCGAAGGTGTAATCTATGCCTGGCGGCAACAATCGCAAATCCGCTACGGTTTGGCTATTCATATAATTAAATGATAAGTCAGCTCGCCAATCACCGACGCTTGGAATATGGTAAGTCCCATTCAAAAATATCCGCTCACCATCTTGTTTACCTTCCGTATCTATAACTGCAATAAGGCCACCGCCGGTGCCTAAATCATTTCTCGCCATGTATCCGATATCTAATTCGACGCTTTGGTTATTAACGTGCAAATAAAGATCACGACCTTTACCTTCAAGCTGCGCGGGACCTGGCGCCAAAGAAGCAGAAGTAAAAAAAAGGCGGTCTAGTGATGATTGCGCATCGCTTTTAATAAGCGGTGTGGCGCCATCAGTTTGTCCAAATGAAGCACTAACCCCGAATGACCAATCAGAAATTTTATAATAATCATTAACCCATACCGCATAGGTGTCATAAGATCCCGCACGTACGCCCACACTTTCATTAGTGCCTTGGGAAGCGTGAGTTACCACATTAATCACACCGGCCAATGCTTCTGCGCCATATACCGCCGAGGCCGGGCCACGAATAATTTCAACACGTGCGATTAATTGTGCAGGAAAGCTATTCCACGTAAAACCACGATTGCCGCCATATAGTTGCGTCATAGGCACGCCGTCAACCAACACCAATACTTGCGAGTTACTAGAAGTAGCTAGACCACGAATATAAAATGCAGAAGTATAAGAAAACGTATTCGCTGATACATGCAAACCCGGCACAGATTCCAGCGCCTCTTCTAAAGTCGTAGCACCCATGCGACGAATATCATCAGCAGTAATGAGTGAAGCAATAGCCGGTGCACGTGCGATACTTTGGCGTTGACCACTGGCGATTTCCACAAAAGATTTATCATCTTCGCCGAATAGCAACATATCCTCAGCGCATACAGAAGTAGATGCTAATAAAATTAGAATGGCCAAAATATTTTTAATTATCATAAGTATTTAATTACCAATAAGTTTTTAGTGTTAATAAAAAGCTTCTTCCACTCATAGGCAAATCATCAGGAATGGATGTGGGTACCGGCGGCACAGATCCAACCGAAGGCTCTTTTATGTCTTCATCAAAAATATTTTTTACATGTAATGTCAATCTAGATTTATGGCAATTGAGAAATGAATACGCCACATAGCCGTCGACTGTTACATAATCATCAATAGGTGCGCGCGCGTCATAACTGACGCGTTCTCGATCAGCAACATATTTTAATGTCATGCCGCTATCAAAATTCACTAGCCAATTTCTATTGGCCTGCAAATACGCTTGCAAAGCCGGCGAATGAATAGTTGCATCATCGTTAACCCCTTGCACCGAATGTTGCCACGCAATATTACCTTTTATTTTGGTAACATCGTCTATACGCCAGTTCCATTCATATTCAACGCCATAACCACTTTGCTCGCCGATATTCTGTGCGGTTTTAGATGTTGCAGGGGCTGCATCTGGAATAAATTGAATAAGATCGTTGGCTTTATATTGGAATATATTAAACGTATGACGCAACACATCACTGCTGCTGTAATCGACCACTAATTCAATCGTATTAATTTCTTCTGGTTTTAAATTAGGATTACCTAACGCTACCGGATTATTAATATTAAATTGTTCCGAAAAAGAAGGCGGTCTAAAGGCTTCGCTGTATAAAACCTTAAACGTTAAGTCATAAGCCGCTTGCCAAACCAAAGCAAGACGCGGATTAGTTGTATCACCAAAATCAGAATACCGATCATAACGCACACCCGCGGTCAGCTCCCAATCTGGATATAGCTGCCACTCATTTTGCAAAAACGTATATTGAACACGACGATCTGTTTCCGGCAAAAATGCATTGTTATCGCTATAATCAACAACGCTCCCCAAATTCCCGGGAATGCCATTAGGCTGGATATAAAAATTCTTACGCTCTTCTACATGATACATATCTTGAAACAAATAACCGGCGCCTACGCGCCAATTTTGATTCTCAAAACCACTATAAAAAGCAGAACTCTCAAAACGCATATGATGCTCGCGCAAAACTAATTCACCAAAAACACCTTCTGGAAAATAATCGCCATTCAGCGGAGGGATTGGGCTATTAAAATTTACGCCCGCAGGAAATAAATAAAAGAAGCTATTTGATTGAAGATTGAGATAATTTAAAAATGACGAAACTTTCAAAACATCTGAAACATTTGTGCCATAAGATAATTCAGCTAAATATCGCTCGGCATCACCTTTGCCAAGCGGATCTAATGCAGAAGCGACGCCAGCGCCCATACCTACATTCTGATTTACTTGATAATCGAGACGCGCATTCCAATCATTGTAATTAATTTTTAAATGTCCGGCTATTTTTTCAGAAGCCGCATTAACACTGCCCGGCGCATAGGAGACTTGTGTTCCATATAATGAATCAAAATTGCTTTGCGCATCACTTTCGATAATTTGATCACTGCCATCTGATGATGAAGCCGTTAAGCTGTAAGCGAATTTTAATCCTTGCCATTCGTGAGCAGCTAAAATCCATGCCTCTTTAGATTCAAAACTACCGAACGCTACGCCTAGTTCAGTTTTATCAATATCTTCAACGTTTTTTGTAATGATATTAACGATGCCAGAAAAAGCATCTGCGCCGTATACAGCAGATGCAGGTCCACGTAAAATTTCTACGCGCTCAATACCATAAATAGAATACTCGCCTAAATAGAAACCTCGATTACCAAACTGTAAACCAGTAACGGGCTGACCATCAATTAGCACTAAAAATTGTGGGTTATATTCTGAATAAATGCCGCGTGTAAGATAAAGCTTGCCGTAGCCAATGGCATTGGCTGATACATGTAAACCTGGGACTGACTCTAGAACCTCGGACAATGTCGTTGCGCCCATGGCAGTAATTTCCGCTGCAGTCACAACCGTGGTTACCGCCGGTGCTAATTTGATAGATTTGCTTTGCCCAGTCGCAATACTAACGAATAACTCATCATCTGCGCCTAAAAATGCTTCGGCCGAAACAGCGGCATGACTGAAGAGCGCAACCATAAAACCCATGCACAGTTGGCAGAGGATAGAACTCTGTTTTTTGCAGTACGCATCCATGCTTGCAATCATCCTTATGCTTGCTTACCCTTCATAACGGCTTCCTAGCCGTAGACTTTAGAGTTTCTTTACGTAGCTTCGTATTACCAGGCCCTATGTTCTGGTCCGGCGTACTTCACAGCACCCACGGGCATAGGAAAAAAATGCCCAGCTGGTTGCTGATAAGCATCTAAATAACAAGCTGTAATGCCCGCTGAATACGCGCTGCAAGTAAACAAATAAAATTCCTGAGCAGTGAGACCAAAATCACAGGCGATCGCTCCCATTATACCGCCTGCATTTAAAAATAAGCGTTGATTGCGCTGTTGCAATATTATTTCAATATCAAACGCTAAGCAGATAAATTTTTCTTCATGAAGATTATGATATTTTAATAAATAAAATAATGTAACCACACGCTCATCTCTTAATGCTACTGGTCTGCCAAACCCATAAATTAATTTATTTTTTATTTTCCATTCCTCTAATATATCCGGCAATTTTTTACTACCTAATTCATTTTCTATATCTAATAAACTCTGTACGGCACGACGCACCGGTTTTTGACCGTATATTTCTGACTCGGAAACTGCTAACGCCGCCGCAATCGCCAAACTGCCGGTGGTGCCTGCGGTGCCACCCAGTGCGGCAACTCGATTACACCAAATGCGCGGATCTGGAAAACATAAACAAATCGACCAGATAGCTTCCATTATATGTAATTGCGCGGCGGTAAAATCTTTTCCTGTGATGGCATACAACAAAATGGCAAACCAATTTTTTTCCGGAAAATCAGTTAATAATTTTTTATCGCGTAACCACACTTCTTCACCTGGATAAAGCAAGCCCATACGGGTATGCCAACGTACAGCGGCTTTTTGCAAACTCAACTGAAACTCTTTGCCCAATACTGGATTATGTTGTTTATGCATTGATTAATGGTCTCTTAAATTCAATGCAATCGGTGAATACTTGTGTTTGTCCCCATTGCATATATTGCTCTTCTGCATGCGCAGCGGCACCGGGCAAACGCATTAATAACCATAAATATTCCGCTTGCCGCGCAGTAAAATCTAAAGCAGACAATACAATAGCGGCAACACCGTGCATGCCTAAGGGCCAACCCGCATAAGACTCTAAGGTAGCAATATTTTCTCGCCACCACGCACAATAAGCGGTTTCATCTAATGCTGAAAAATGCGTTAACATTTTTAAAACAGGTTCTGATGTGGATGTTGACATCGCATCAAATCCCGGTGGCTGCGGTGCAGCAGGCCAATCTTTATTCTGATAAAACTGCGCGGTGGAAAATGCCAATTGCCAAGCAGCAAGATCACTACCGCATTGTTTAATCAATTGACTCATCAACACCACCGCATGCCCGCCATTCAAACTACCCGCACCCGTTGCTAATGCCGCCATCAATGCAGATGCTGCTGTACCACCAGCAATAGACGCATTAATAGCACTGCGCACTGCAAAATCGCGCGGACCTGCATTCGCTAAACCCACCGCTAAATCATTGAGCATGGTTGCTTGTTTTGCTGTGGGTCGTGCTTGTTTAAATAATAAATATAAAAATTCCGCCCAACTCGCGTTGCCTAATACTTGATTATAAACATCGTAACCTGCACATAAACTGCGTTGTGCAACAAAGGGAGATTCTGCAGTAGTTTCTTCTTGCCATATTTTTGTGCTTATCATGTCCCCATGAATAGCGTTATTCATTAATGTCATGATACCCTGCCTTTACTGTGCCCAACGCTTTCATACGAGAACTAATCGGTGGAACCTGCTCACCATCAATGCGTGCATCAATGACTAAAGGACCTGATTCTTGTAATAAATTTGCGAAATCTAATGCGATCCAATCTTCTGTAGTATTAATCGTTATGCCTCGCGCCCCCATCGCTTCAGCCATTTTCGCAAAATCAACAAAACTAATTTCATAAGCGTACTGTTCTGCACCCGCTAAACGCTGCCCATGTTTTATCGTACCTAAGGCCCCATCGTTTAATACTATAAAAATAATATTTAATGATTCTTGTACTGCAACCGTTAACTCTTGTCCGCTCATTAACCAGCTACCATCGCCGACTAGTGCCACTACTGGAATATCGTTATTACCTAAAGCAGCACCAATCGCAGCACCAATCGCCCACCCCATAGAACCAAATTCCATACCTGTTTGAAAATTTCCACCTTTAATTGAACGTGCTCCACTCATACGTCTATCAATAGGATGCAAATAATGCGCTGCCCAATAAACACTATTTCCTGTGTCCGCTAAATAGAGAGTGTGCACAGGAATTTTTTTAGGCAATTCGTACATTAGTCGTTGTGGATTTAAAAGTTTATTTTCTTCATAGCACTTATAAAGCTCTATCAAACTGAAAGATAAGTTGTCATTTTCAGTAAGAGTCGATGTCGAACAACTATTCACAGGATAATCTTCTAGCAACTGTGTAAGTATGGTTGACAATCTTCCATGCACATGCAAACTTGCCATGGGCGTATGCATAAAATGCGACCATCGTGCATCAACATGAATTAATTTTTTATTGCGTAATAATTGCGGATCCCAACTATTACTAGCGGATTCGCCGAGTGTAGTACCGATAGCAATGATTACATCAACATCGGGGTTATCGAGCAAATCGCTAGCTTCTTGATGGCCGGATACTCCAAATATACCTCTATATAATGAATGATAAGCATTGACCAAACCTTTACCCAAAGGTGTAGAAATCATCGGCGCATTCAAACGTGACGCTAATTCTGCAATATGACCAATTCCTTCTGCTGCACTTTCGCCAATTAGGAAAACTGGTTTTTTTGCTTCGGCTAATATTATTTTTAATTTATCGACAGCCACTTGATCCAACAGATTGTCTTGTTGCATAAAATTTTCTAAATTATAAGAAGGATTTTTGATGTTTGCGGGTGCTCTAAAAATATCAACCGGAATACTAATATGCACCGGACGACTTTCACGAAAAGCAGTAATAATCGCAGCGCATAATTTATGTTCAAATTGTTCTACATGTGAAATCAACGTGTTATACGCCGTGCAATATTCAAACATGCCCAACACGTTTACACCGGTACACGATGATTCTTGAAAAGCATCTCTGCCAAAATGTGTAATCGCTGTTTGTGCAGTAATGACTAACATAGGCACGCGGCTTTCATACGCTGAAGAAACGCCCGTGATTAAATTGGTCGCGCCCGGCCCCGAAGTTCCACAACAAACACCTAAACGCCCCGTGTTTTGAGCATAACCATGCGCCATAAAAGCGCCGCCGGTTTCGTGCCGCGCGACAATGGCGCGGACACTGCCTCGGCGCGCACTACGCGCCAACGCATTATATAAAGGCTCGATCGCGCCGCCGGGAATCCCAAAGACGTATTCAACGCCAAGCTGTTCAAGATAAGCGACTAATAAATCGCCTATTTCTAGCGGTTTAGACGCAGTAATAGGTTCAACAGAAATTTGCTGAAGAATGGCAGACATGTAGTGCTCCATAACAAAATTTAATAGAGCTGCTATTGCAAGAACAATGCCGCGAATAAATGGGTAATCTGCTTGCCTTACGCCTCAAATCGCCAATTAGTTGACGTTTAATCGCTCATTCTCCCTTGGAAAGACCGCATAAATTCTTGATAATGTGCGCCCATTCTTATTCAAACGTGATTGTTCATATGGCGCAGTATATTTACACCATGTCCGGCGTGGGCAAAGTTGTCCCACCCAATAAAGAAATTTTAAAAAACATTTCTTTAAATTTTTTCCCCGGTGCGAAAATCGGCCTGCTCGGTTACAACGGTTCTGGTAAATCAACTTTGCTGCGCATCATGGCGGGTATAGATAAAGAACACTTAGGCGAGGCACGTCCACATCCCGGCACGCAGATTGGTTATTTGCCTCAAGAACCCATACTCGACAACACTAAAAACGTGCGCGGCAATGTTGAAGAAGCCGTCGCTAGTATCCAAGCATTAGTACAACAATTTAATGAACTCAGTATGAAATTTGCTGAGCCCATGAGCGATGATGAAATGAATCAACTGCTTGCCGATCAAGCCGATTTGCAAGATAAAATAGAAGCTGTTGGCGGTTGGGATATTGATCGCAAATTAGAAATCGCGGCTGATGCATTGCGCTTACCACCTTGGGAAGCCAGCGTTGAACATTTATCAGGTGGTGAACGTCGGCGCGTGGCCTTATGTCGTTTATTATTATCGGCACCCGAAATGTTAATTCTTGATGAACCAACTAACCATTTAGATGCAGAATCAGTCGCGTGGTTAGAACGGTATTTACAAGAATACGCAGGCACTGTAGTGGCGGTTACACATGATCGTTATTTCTTAGATAATGTCGCTGGTTGGATTTTAGAATTAGATCGCGGTCAAGGCATTCCATGGGAAGGTAATTATTCTTCATGGCTAGAGCAAAAAGGCAATCGTTTAGCGACTGAAGAAAAACAAGCATCCGCACGTCGCAAAGCCATGGAAACTGAATTGCAATGGGTACGCAGTAATCCGAAAGGCCGGCATGCAAAAAGCAAAGCGCGTTTAAGTCGCTTTGAAGAGTTATCTTCGCAAGAATATCAAAAACGCAGTGAAACTAAAGATTTGTATATTCCACCCGGTCCACGTTTAGGCGACAAAGTAATTGAGTTTGAAAATGTTACCAAAAGTTACGGCGATAAAATGCTGTACGAAAATTTAAATTTCCGTTTACCGCCCGGTGGCATTATCGGTGTAATCGGTCCTAACGGCGCGGGTAAAACTACCCTGTTCCGTTTAATTAGCGGACAAGAACAAGCGGATAGCGGCACGATCACGATTGGCGAAACCGTTGAACTTGCGTATGTCGATCAAAGCCGCGACTCACTCAATAACGATAAAACCGTGTGGGAAGAAATTGGTGATGGCCAAGATATTATTCAAGTCGGTCGTTATGAAACCCCCTCACGTGCCTATGTTGGACGCTTTAACTTCAAAGGTGCCGATCAACAAAAACGTGTAGGTGATTTATCGGGCGGTGAACGTAATCGTGTGCATTTAGCTAAACTACTGCGCAGCGGCGGCAATGTCTTAATGCTCGACGAACCGACTAATGATTTAGATGTTGAAACCTTGCGTGCACTTGAAGAAGCGTTATTAGATTTTCCCGGCTGCGCGATTGTTACTTCGCATGATCGATGGTTTTTAGATCGTATCGCCACACATATTTTAGCTTTTGAAGGTAACAGCGAAGTCACTTGGTTTGAAGGTAATTATGCGGATTACTTAGAAGACTATAAACGTCGCAAAGGCGATACTGGCAATCAACCACAACGTATCAAATATCGTCGTCTCGCGTAACAAAAAATAAATGTTTTAAATAAAAAAGGGAGCTTATGCTCCCTTTTTTTGTAATATTAATAATTTTTTACGCAATCCATGAACGTGCATTTTGAAATAAGCGTAACCATGGACTTTCTTCGCCCCATTCACGCGGTGCCCACGATGCTTGCACGCTCCGGAATATTCGCTCAGGATGCGGCATCATAATAGTGAAGCGACCATCATCATTAGTAAACGCCGTTGCGCCTTGAGGAGAACCATTCGGATTAAAAGGATATTGCTCCGTCGCCGCGCCGTAATTATTTACATAACGCATGACGATATCAGATGATGCCAATCCGTTATTCGCAAATACCGCACGACCTTCACCATGCGACACTATAATAGGTGCGCGTGTACTTGCCATGCCTTGTAATAAAATAGAACGCGAAGGCATAATTTCAACCATAGATAAACGTGCTTCAAATTGCTCAGAGCGATTACGTAAAAATTGTGGCCAATGTTGCGCGCCGGGCACCAAGTCTTTTAATTGCGACATCATTTGGCAACCATTACACACACCTAAACCAAACGTATCGGTGCGCTTAAAAAATTCACTGAATGCATCTGCTAACTGTGAATTAAATAAAATGGTTTTCGCCCAACCACCACCCGCACCTAATACATCGCCATAAGAAAAACCGCCACAGGCAGCTAAACCTTTAAAATCATTTAAATTGATGCGTTGCGCCAGTAAATCACTAACATGCACATCAATAGGCATAAAACCCGCACGTTCAAATGCAGCCGCCATTTCCCACTGCCCATTGACGCCCTGCTCGCGAAAAATAGCAATTTTTGGTTTGGTTTTGCTATTGATATACGGCGCGACTATATTTTCTTTCGGATCAAAACTTAATGTTGCATGTAAGCCTGGATCGTTAATATCACGCAAGGCGTTAAATTCTTCTTCCGCGCACTGCGGGTTATCGCGTAATTTTTGCAAGTGATAACTGGTTTCTGTCCATAGCTTTTGTAAATAGCTGCGATGCTCGATTAATAAATTCGCATCGGCTTGGCGAATTAGAATTTGATCAGTGCCGGAATGCCAACCTAAAAAATGCGCAATCGACACTAATCCAGATTTAGCTAAGATCGCCTGCACTTTCGCGCGATCACTGCGCCGCACTTGAATCACCACGCCTAATTCTTCGTTAAATAAAGCCGCAATTGGATCATTGCCTAAACTATCTAGATTAATAGTCATGCCACAATGCGCAGCAAATGCCATTTCACACAGTGTGACTAACAAGCCACCATCGGAACGATCGTGATAGGCTTTAATTAAACCTTCGCGCTTTAGTTGCGTCATGGTTTTAAAAAACAATTTAAATAAATGGGTATCGTCTAAATCCGGTGCTTCATGGCCAATTTGATTTACGCTTTGCGCTAAAGCAGAACCGCCCATACGCTGTCTGCCTTTACCTAAATCTAATAACACTAAATCAGTTTGGCCAATATCAGTGCGCAACATCGGCGTTAAAGTACGACGTACATCGGTTACCGGCGCAAAAGCAGACACTACTAAAGACAAGGGTGCCGTCATCACTTGCGATGTACTTGCTTGTTGCCACGCAGTGCGCATTGATAAAGAATCTTTACCCACTGGAATACAAATGCCTAAAGCAGGACATAACTCCTCACCCACTGCACGCACGGTATCAAATAACGCCGCATCTTCTACGGGATCGCCGCAAGCGGCCATCCAATTCGCAGATAATTTAATATCACTTAAATCATTTACATCCGCTGCCAATATATTCGTAATCGCTTCACCTACTGCCATGCGACCCGATGCAGGCGCTAACACTAACGCCAACGGTGCACGTTCACCCATCGCCATTGCTTCGCCGGTATAAGATTCATAAGTAGTAGTAGTCACACCCACATTCGAAACAGGCACTTGCCACGGCCCGACCATTTGATCGCGACACACTAAACCGCCGACGCTGCGATCACCAATCGTAATTAAAAAGTTTTTGCTAGCAACACTGGGCATGCGCAATACGCGGCGAACTGCGTCACGCAGCTCTATAGATGCAGTATCAAAACGCTGTAATGATTTATTCGCATGTTGGCCGTGTCGTACCATTTTAGGTGGCTTGCCTAACAATACATCTAAGGGCATATGCACGGGCGTATCGTTTAACAAGCTATCTTCAACGATTAAATCTTTTTCGATTTGCGTGTAACCTAACACCGCATAAGGACAGCGCTCTCGTTCACAAAACTCAACAAAGCGCGTTAATCGTTCCGGTGAAATAGCCAACATATAACGCTCTTGTGATTCATTACACCAAATTTCCATGGGTGACATGCCGCGTTCATCACAGGGAATTTTGCGTAAATCAAAATGACCACCGCGCTCGGCATCATTAATAATTTCTGGCAACGCATTCGATAAACCACCTGCACCTACATCGTGTATCGACAAAATAGGATTTTCATCACCGCACGCAGTGCAACGATCAATCACTTCTTGGCAACGACGCTGCATTTCAGGATTGCCGCGCTGCACGGACGCAAAATCTAACGCCTCTGCACTACTACCCGATGCAACAGATGATGCAGCGCCACCGCCTAAACCAATTAACATTGCGGGCCCACCCAACACAACGATTGCGGTGCGCGCAGGCAATGTCGCTTTTTTAGTTAACATCGGACGCACATTACCCATGCCGCCGGCGATCATGATGGGTTTATGATAACCACGCAGTGAAGTGCTGCCGTTATCATTTACAGCTTCTTCATAGGTACGGAAGTAACCAACAATATTAGGCCGACCAAATTCATTATTAAAAGCCGCGGCACCAATCGGGCCTTGCAACATAATCTCTAACGCTGATGCAATACGATCCGGTTTACCAAAATCTTTTTCCCACGGTTGTTCAAAACCCGGGATTTTTAAATTTGAAACAGAAAATCCACACAAGCCCGCTTTCGCACGCGAACCACGACCGGTTGCACCTTCATCACGTATCTCTCCACCCGAACCCGTCGCAGCACCCGCGAAAGGTGAAATAGCAGTAGGATGATTATGCGTTTCGACTTTCATTAAAATATGCACAGCTTCAGTAATGTGATGATACTCACCACTATCAACATTTAAACTTAAACGCTGCGCAACAGCGCCTTCAATAATAGATGCATTATCTGAATACGCAGTAATCACACCCGCAGGATGTGTTTCATACGTATGCTTAATCATTTTGAATAATGATTTTTTCTGCGGCGCGCCATCAATGACCCAGTCAGCATTAAAAATTTTGTGTCGGCAATGTTCCGAATTGGCTTGAGCGAACATCATTAATTCTGCATCGCTAGGATCGCGTTGCATGGCGGTAAATTTTTCGACAAGATAATCGACTTCATCATCCGACAACGCTAAACCTAAACGTTGATTCGCGATCACTAAGGCCGCCCGCCCTTCTTTTAATAAGGCGATGCGTTGTAAAGCGCGCGGCGTTTGTTCTTCAAACAAAACGTGCGCTTGCGCTAAATCAGTTAATACTGATTCAGTCATACGGTCATGCAATAAAGCGGCTAATGCTGCGAACTCACTCGTGGTTAAGTCGCGCGCATCCGTGCACTGCAATGAATATACTTGTGCGCGTTCAATGCGCCGTACCAACGTTAAACCTGCGTTATGCGCAATATCGGTCGCTTTCGATGCCCACGGCGAAATCGTGCCGATGCGTGGAATCACGATCAAGTTGGGCTGGGTAATTTGTTGCGCAGGAAATTCACCATATTGCAGCAAGGTCGCTAAACGCTGCGTTTGCTCAACGTCTAAAGGTGCACTATCTACCAAATGCACATAATGGCTTTCCAATACCGCCAAATCTGGCACCTGTTGCCGGGCAACAGCCAGTAATTTAGCGTGGCGAAAAGATGATAAAGCACTAGAACCAGGATAGAACAACAACACACGCGCGGCAGACAGCATGAAAACAACCTTCAAAGAACAAATTCGGAGACTATCAATAGCCGAAGTGCCGCGCTAAATGCGAACGACGTCGGGGAACTGAGCAACAGGAAAAACCAGCCGCCATAATAAAGCAAAGCCGCCCCATGGCCAATTATCAATCCGCCTTTTCAATCACTCTATATATATGGCACCTTGAATTTTTAACCAATGCCCTTAAACCTAAGCTTATAAGGTGAAATTGACGTAGAATCACCAAACCAAAAGGGGGCGACCTGGATTCGACGGGGGTAGCAAAACTGGAGGTGCATGCCGAGGTGCAGTCACCTCGTAAATCAGCTGCAAAACTTTTAGTTGCCAACGACGACAACTACGCCTTAGCTGCTTAATCGCAGCTAACCTCTGACTGATATGTGCTTGTGCGCTCAGACCCAGAGGTCATCCACACAAGATCGTGACTGACCGCGTTCGGCGTCGTAGTCACTAAAGCAATCCGAACTCGCCAAGCAGCAACGTGTCGGTTCGTGGCTTCGCGGCTAAACTAAATAAGCGACTAAGCATGTAGTATCCAAAGGCGGAGCACTTTCGGACGCGGGTTCGATTCCCGCCGCCTCCACCATCATCAAAACAAAAGGCCCGCAAGGGCCTTTTGTTTTGATGATTTTTGATTACCGTGGAATTAAGCAACCCGCGTAGCGGGTCGACAAAATCGTCTGGAACGATTTTGGACTTTGCAAAGCAAAGACCCCAAAGGGGTGAGGCTCAAGGATGAGCCGAACAATCCCGCCGCCGCCAAATATAAAAGGCTCCTTTATGGAGCCTTTTATATTTAAAAAATGGATTAATAGTTAATTAGCCGTTGTTTAATGTTTTTATAATTAGTTTTTTTTGATACATAACTAAATTACAAAGTACCAATAAATGGAGAGAAATTAACTTTGCCAATTTTATAGCGCAGTTTTCAAAAAATGGCTTGAATACAAATGCTCACCCAATGTAAAGATGGGCAAATCTTTTTTCAAATGTTCTTCATTGTTTTCATGCCAGCCGGTATAAGCTTTCCCTATTAACGTTAAAACGCTAAAGCTTAAAAATACAATTTATAATCCAAGACGGTTGAGCCAAGAAGGTTCAGTTATCATTGACAACTTTCCCTCTTTAGTCGTTTGAGTTTGAAGTTTTTCGTAATAAATCGGTAATTGCACAATCCCGTGTTCAGCAGCAGCTTGTTTAATTTTGTTATGACCACCACTAAACTTAACGGCTTCACTTAATACAGAAATCTGCGTTTTACCACGAAAAGCATAAGCAAAACACATAACCTCTTCTAACCCATCCTCCGATTCTGCGCATCCGGTTATAGCTAGAGCCATATCGAAGTTATTTAATTCTAAAGCACCCAAAGCCATTTCTCTTGCGGTCAGCTCAGTGCCCAATCCCAACAGAGAAATATTTTTTGGATAAACTTTTAAAGAACTATGTTTTACGTGCTCTGAATAAACAACATACCCAAACTCAAAGACCGCTTCTGACCCAGTGGCTTTTTTCAACAACGACGCCGCTAAACCCTCTGTAAACGATTCTGCTGTCGTAATTTTTAAATTTCGTTGCGCAAAAAACTCTACTACTGTGTCAATGTTATTCATTATGCCCTTTTAAAAAATAATTACACGACTCAACAACCCTTAATTTAAATAGGTAATACTGATTTGCAAGATGGTTGCAAAAATCACCCATAACAAATAAGGAATGTTGGCATAGGATACCCACTTTATATATTTCCAGATTGCAATCATTGCCCATATTAAGGTCACTAACACGATAATAATATCGACAGTAGCCAGAAAATTATTTTTTAAACCAAATTGAATTGGAGGGTACGTAAAATTAAAAATAAAATTTAAAATAAACGGTAACAATACTGAAAAAGGTAAACGACGTTTTATAAACTGAATTAAAACATAGCCAAAGCTAATCGCAATAACAATATAGAGAACCGTCCATACGGGACCAAATATTTCAGCAGGCGGCGCAAAAAAAGGTTTGGTAAGCTGTGCGTACCAAACTTGCGTTTTTAATGCATTTATCATTATCTAGCTCCGCAGGCGCTATTATATGTTTTTAAGGAAGGAATTTATCCCACCATAACACCCTATTTTTTTATTAAACTCTGTTCTGTACCGCACAGAAATAAATTAAACTCCATATATAATTACGATATGTTGAAAATTAATCATTTTGCGATCATAGCTTTCATATTCTTAAGCGCCTGCCAGACCAACAGAGCGCGGGTGGACTATGATGTCCAAACTGATTTTTCTCTGTTTGATTCTTATAGCTGGAAAATTCCGGCTTCCGCTCCAAACTCTCAAAATCCCTTATTAGATGAGCGCGCAAAACAAGCGGTCACACAGCAATTAAAAGATGCCGGCTTTATAGAGACAACAACAAATCCTGACTTGTTAGTGCGAACAGATATCCAGAGTACTATTTCCAGTGAATCATCCAATAAACGCGGTGGTATTGGCTTAGGTGGCGGTAGCGGTGGTTTAGGGATGGGCATTTCATTAGGTATTCCACTAGGTAAAAGCAAAACCATACGTGATGTAAGCATAATTGTGGATTTTTTAGAACCTCAAACAGAAACCTTAAAATGGCGCGGCAATAATACGATCAAAATAAGCGATGAAAGTCCTGAAGAAATAACCAAACTGATTAATCAATCTGTCGCAGATATTTTTAAGAAATATCCACCTAAAAAGTAAAATTTAATCACCTCATTTTTCGTTTGCCAATTCAGCAATAATCGGACACGACTTTTAAACCATAACTCATTAACTTTTGGTTATCTCAAATGAATGTGATTGATTTGGATTGACCAGAACAGCTTTGCACAAACTAAAAAATAAAATTTCCTATAAAACAATAAAATTGCGTTATTAGCGCACCAAGTACTTTAAAGGTAAAATAAATGAACAGAAAAAAATCAGAATTAAAAGAATGGGCAAAAGAGCATTTAAAAGGTGTTGAAAATACCCTTTTCCCCTCTTTCACCAAGGATATGAAAAATCTTGATGAAGATGGAATACGATTGGATGTAAGACAAAGCATAAAACACGGCTTTTTTTCAGCCATGTGCGCAACTGAAACAGGACTTTCCTTAAGCGAGACCAAGCGTTTCGTTGAAATTGCAGCTGATGAAGCCAAAGGGAAAATTCTGGTTTCTGTTTCATTGATCCTTGATTCGTTTGAAGACAACATGGAACTCATGGAACATGCTGAAAAATCAGGTGTAAACGGGATTTTGCTTGGATATCCACCTTCGTTTTATCCCCACTCCGCAGCCGAAGTT
This sequence comes from Gammaproteobacteria bacterium, assembly GCA_013817245.1. Classification (NCBI taxonomy): domain Bacteria; kingdom Pseudomonadati; phylum Pseudomonadota; class Gammaproteobacteria; species Gammaproteobacteria bacterium. Next base: position 68,173 of record JACDDA010000004.1, on the reverse strand, counting down.
TATGAGCAAACTAAAAGATTTTGCGATGCTACAAATATGCATGTAATCATTTATCCATCTCCCCATTTTCATTTTTCTAAATTTCATCCCAGCGGATTTCCGTTAGAAATATTGGAAAAAGTGGCTGATCTGGAAAATGTAGTTGCGATTAAAGTGGGTGAACTGGGGTTATTTGCGCAATGTCATGCCTTGGTAGGCGACAAAATTCTTGTAGGATGCCCGGTAGAACGCTATGCGCCTCTTCTAACAGCAGGATTTAAAATGCAATGGATGGGTGCAGGATGTTATGAAGTATTCCAATCGCCTGAAAAACCATTCCTTACCCAATATTTTAAGTTGCTATTAGATGGAAAATTTAATGAAGCAATGGAAATTTACTGGAAGCTAACGCCGGCAAGAGTAATCTTTGAAGAACAATTCAATAAGACAGTTATGTCGGGAACCTACAACTTTCATCAACAAAAGTATTATCAATGGTGTGTAGGTGGTAACGGTGGGCTTACCCGCCAGCCGGCTATGAAAGTACATGATTTTGAAATGCAGGCAACCAATATGGCATTTAACATGATTGGTATTGTCCCCCGGCAAAATACAGAAGAGTTTTATATGGGCCGTTCAATTTATTCTAAAATGGATCACACTCCTGTGGCCTCTTCTATGAACTCCAATGGCATTTGATCTTACTCGTGATGTTACCGAGATAAAACGAGCACCTCGTTAGCGCTTCTTTTCTCAAATTCCAACGGTGGTCGATAGTCCCAATACCGATGAAAGTACGGATGAAAATCTGGAAGAAATAACTAAACATATTAATAAAGCTATGGCAGAGATTTTTAAGAAATATCCCCCTGAAAAATAAAACTAACTTTTGTCCTTGTTTACAATAATAAGAAGCCTCTGCTCTCTTGTTAATCACAATTTCCGATAGTAGTTATTGGAATTACTGATATTTAAAAACCCTCTCTATTTATGGCTCTTCTTGAAAATAGACCCTTACCAAGCCGCATTGGGAATGTAGGGATAGACAGCTACCCTCGTGCATGCAAAACTTAAACTATAATTTCCCACAATATAATTTCTCAGTAATCGGTAATGGTATGAGCAAAAAAACCGCACAAATTGTCATCCTGCAACCCAATGAAGGTCGCCATTATTCGATGGGCAATTTAAGCAGTGTGTTTAAAGCCGACGATGTTGAAACAAATGGCAAATACTCGATTTCCGAATGGTGGCTAGAGCCCTATACGAAAGGTCCCGGTATCCATTCACACGAAAATGAGGATGACGTTTTTTATGTTCTGGAAGGCATTATGTCAATTTTCATTAACGGTGAATGGGTGGAAGCACCCAAAGGCGCTTTTGTCTTAGCGCCGGGCGGTGTGCCCCACGACTTTGAAAATCGAAGCGCTGCGCGCGCCGGCGTTTTAAATTTTTCGATTCCCGGAAATTTCGAGAAAAATATGCCTGCTATCGTAAATTGGTTTAACTATAACCCTCAAAACGATTAACATGCGCCGTCCGCGTCCTATTAATTGATATTTGAGGTTTTTAACATGCTTGAAATTATTGCCGTTGTCTTGCTCATTTTATGGGTGTTAGGCCTAGTGTCTTCTCATACCATTGGTGGTTTTATTCATATTTTATTGGTTATCGCCATCGTGATCGTGTTGATTCGCTTAATTCGAGGCCGTAAACTTTAATTGATAATAATCAGGCTGGTATATAGTTTTCTATATCAGCCTGCCTCCCCGTTTTACTTCTTATATTTGTTCGTTCTATTAAAAAAATCTTCTCCCCAGTGATACGTGCGACATCGCACAGAAAAATTTCACCAAAATCGCAAATATGGTTTCATGGAAACTCGCTGTGGAGCGAGCAACCATTTAAACACTTTCAACCTGGAGATCTAATTATGAATATTTTAAATGGCGATCAAGTAAAAGCAAAATGGAAGCAATATGCAGGCGATGCGAAAGTTGCTTGGGGCAAGTTAACGGATGATGAGTTATTGCAAATTGAAGGCAATGGTCAAAAACTGGCTGGTCTAGTTCAAGAACGTTATGCCTTATCACGTGAAGATGCAGAAAAACAAGTCGAAGATTTCTTTAAAAAAAATCAATATTAAAATTACGTCCTAAACCTACTGCTTGCCTTGCAAGCAGTAGGTTTTTCCTATTTTTCGATTTTAAATTATTTATATAAGCGCTTTGAATTAATAACACAAAATATTTATATCAAGGAGAAGCTATGTATTTCTATAATACATTTCGAAAATTAATAATAGCTTGTAGCGTGTCTATTAGCGTCTTGTTCCTAATGGCCATAAGCAGCACCTCCATTGCTGAAAATAAAATGAGTCAAGAGGTGATTGATGCACGTCAAGAAAGCCAAATTTGGACAACCTATGCATTAAATCCTTATTTACACACACAAGATATAAAAGTGTTTGTTCGGGATGGCAAAGCCACTATAACGGGCATAGTTAATGAAGACATTAATAAAGACTTAGCAGAACAAATAGCCTTAGGGGTAAAAGGCATCAGAACCGTCGACAATAGACTCATGGTTCAAGAGAACTACAAACCTGCGCTCAATCCATCAGAGCGGAGTTATGGTCAAATCATTGACGATACTACTATCACAACTACTATAAAATCCAAACTCATTTGGAGTCGATATACGGATAGCACAGAAATCAATGTAGACACCTTATTCGGAAAAGTTACTTTACGTGGTCGGGCCAACAGCGCTGAAGCCAAAACCCTTGCTGAAAATTTGGCTAAAAACACGAAGGGTGTTATCTCCGTTAATAATCAATTGCTAATCGGTAGCAATTCCTTTACTAATAAACTTGAAGCTGCTGCCACTGAAGTTAAATATAACGTTAACGACGGATGGATTACTGCCAAAGTAATATCTACCCTGTTATATTCCAGTAATATCAATAGCAGTAACATAACGGTTACTACAGACCAGGCAGTGGTTACCCTTACCGGCACACTGGATAGCGGCGCAGAACGTGCGTTAGCCATAGAATTGACCAAAAATGTACAAGGTGTGAAAAGCGTACAATTGAATAACCTCACCTCCAATAAATAGAAAGAGCTAGCAGCGCCATTAAAATACTGACCTTAAATCATATGTTCGATATCGAACAGAATGTTATAAGGGGGTATTCAATACTAGGGTATGCGATCCGCATATTTTAAAAACCTAAGGAAATAAAATTATGAAGATTAATAAATTATTAGCTGGCATTTTCATTATTAGCAGCGTCGGTTTATTGAGTGCTTGCACGAACACTTCTAAATATGACAAAAATAATGCCGAAAATGATCAAAAAAATGGCGAAGTTATGACTGATGTGGGCATTACTGCAAAAGTCAAAAGCGCTTTATTAGCTGAAAAAGATGTTAATTCTTTTGACATTAGCGTCACTACTTTTAATGGCAATGTGCAATTAGCAGGTTTTGTTGATTCAAAATGGCAAATAGATAAAGCCGTTCAAGTCGCAAAGAATGTTAAAGGCGTTAAAGATGTTAAAAGTGACTTGATCCACAAGCCTGTCACTAAGTAAAGCGCTCGTTAATAAGGCAGGAAAATATTTCCTGCCTTATTTTATCTCGTTTTCATAGCCACATATTCCAGATAGGTAAACACATGCCATATTACTTATATATTATTGGCGCGCTCATTTTTATAAGCGGGTTAATTTACGCAGGCACATTACTTAATATTCCGACTGAATGGTTGATTGCAGTTGCAGCTATTATTTTAGGTTTGATTGTTTTAAAAAGCAGCCGCTTAAACCGTTTTAACGATCCAAATAAATAACCAGATACATGCTTGAAAAGATAGCAACAGTTTTAATAAAACTGTTGCTATATTATTTAATAGTCTTCTTGTACGCTAGCATTATCAGATGTGGAGCTACTTCTTTTACTGGCTTGTATAAATTTTGTAATGGCAATAATGACACTTACGGATTTTAATAACTTTCCTGGCACTAAAAATGTACTTAACCCTGACACAATACCAGTGGTTAATGCAGGTTTACGCGTTAATAAACGCATAGTCATACTGCGCATATTTCCAGGAGCAGTACGTGCAGGCTTTTGAATCTGCTGCGCAATTAATTGACGTTGAGTGAGCAACCGTTCACGTAAAGTTTTACGTTGCTCAGCCAATGATTGGTTAGTAAATGTAGTCATACTTTACTCCTAAGCATTTCAATATCCGCTGCAATTTCTTCACGTGTGGCCGAAAACGCACGCACTGATCTTTTTAAGCAAGAATTAAAATATTTATAGGCAACGCCTAAGCCGGCTAAATACACAAAGATTAAACTAACCCCTGCTATTAGACGATATTCGGTATTCCAACTTAACATTAAAACTACTACACCTACGAACAGCATAGCGCACAATAAACAAGCTAAACCTCCTAAGAGTATTAAACCCATTTTGAAAAGACGCTCTTTCTCTTCTGCCCACTCTACTTCTGCAAGCTGCCCATACAAAGAGATCTGCCCTATAAGGGCTCCACCCGCTGAACGCAATATACGAATTGCATCCAGCGGATTTACGCCTCTAGAAGCTGACTGTATGTGGGGTAATGGTTCATAATGGCTTCCATTAGTCACTGGGGGTACCCAAGTCATATCAGCATCCTCTAGTTTATTGACGACGCGCTAAAACAACGCCCAGTATTACGCCCAATGCAGCGCCAATACCGATCGCAGTCCACGGTTGATCACGTACATAATTATCTGTAGCTGCCGCTGTTTGACGAGCACGTTGCGCAATAACACCGCCCATATCGTCTAAAGATTCACGTGCCATTTCTACACGCTCATTCAGTTTTTCTTTAGCACGCGCTAAATCTTCACCTGATAAAGAAGTGGTTTGAGTAATCAGCTCTTCGATATCCGCCAGAAAATTATGAAATTCTTCTGATATGCGTGAACGCGAGCTGCTGGCTAAAGAACTTACCGACTGTTTCACATTATTAGCTTGACGACTAATAGATGCATTAGAAACAGCAGATTTTGCTGATGAACTTATATCATGTGGAAAAGTATTTGATTTATTGTCCATGGTAATCTCCTAGTAATAAAAAAACTATAATATTTACAGCTTCATATTAATAGCCTAGAGCCAATCCTTCTGTGCGTCATCGCACCTAATGTAACTCACAAGATGAATTTATTTTCAGTTTAAGTTACATAACGCACGCACAAGTGAATCTACAATAATTACTCTAAGCCTACACACTTAGCATATGCCAAGTGCCTAAATTTACAACAGAGGTAATTATCATGAATAACAACACGAGAAATCCATCATCTACGGATAACAAAGGTAGTGATAAGAGCAACAAAAGCCAAAACCAAAATGCGGATCACAATAACCAAGATTCTAAATCAGATTCTAGCAAACGGGATCAACACTCTGGTGTCGATAAAACAAATTTTGATCAACAGGAAAAAAACCGTCAAGAAGGTTTTAACGTTACCCCCCGTGACGATCAAAGCGATGATTTTGCAGACGGTTTCGCACGTCCAACCAAAAATCGTAATGACAAATTTTCACAAGATATTGAATTAGGCCAAAATCAAGATAAAAGCTTTCAAAAAAATAATGTAGATAATGATTCACAAGAAGAATCTCCACGTCGTTATGAACTTAATGCTGCTGACCAAGATGAAAGCCAAGATGAAAATCAAGATGACAACCAAGCTGAAAGCGAACGTCAAGCTCAACGTCAAGACCAAGGTAAGCGCCCAGGGCAAGGCCAAAACCAACAAGACCGCGGTCAACGTTAATTCTTTAAACAACTATCATTTATAAATCTTTAGCAAAGATCTGCTCTAAACAACACAATGCCATCTGGTTATCACCAGATGGCATTTTTTTGTGTGATATGTTTTCATACTTCTTTAGTCGGTGCGCAACCGCACAGAACCATATTGACAATAAGTTAAGATCAAATCTGAAATATTTTTATCTACAACAAATTAAGAGGTTTATATATGAATTTAATACTTCTCACCTCCAAAACCAGTCGTTTCTTAAATATGGGATTCTGTGTTGGTTTATTAGGACTTTTTTCTTTCAACGTTCAAGCAGCAGAATTTTATGCTGGTGGCGCCGTAGGCCATACTCGTGTCTCTAAATCTGATTTTGATGATAAGGACATCGCCATTAAAGGTTTTGGAGGAATCAAACTCAAAGATTATTTCGGCATAGAAGCTGCGTTGAGTGATTTTGGATCTTCTGAATCATCAGGCTATTCCTCAGAACTAACTGCTTTGACGGTAGCTGCTGTTGGCTATATGTCGTTATCGGATTTTTTACCGGTAGCTGACAAGTATGAAGCTTTTGTCAAAGGTGGAAAATTTCACTGGAATAATGACGTAAAATATTTCAATACCTATAGCGACGATATTAGCGGTAATGATCGCTTTTATGGCACGGGGATGAATATCCATTTTAACGAAAGAGTAGCACTTCGTTTAGAAATCGAACGCTATAAACTAGACCTAGATGAAGATGCAAATGGCGGCAATTTAGATCAAAAATATAATCTTGATGTAGCCAGCATAGGTGCGTTTTTTAAATTCTAAATATATTTTTGTATCTACCCTTAAAAGCAGTCATTTTGTAAAAATGACTGCTTTTTTATTAATGAGGCACTTATTCTTTCATAAACATAAAAGCATTATAATTAACGAACCACTAAAATTATAAAATTTTCAAACCATGACGAAAACAACATAAAAAACACTTTCTATAAACGATACTTCGAAGCATGAGTACCCTATTAGCTGTTTTTGACTATCTATAAAAAACACACTTAGGTGCGATAACGCACAGATTCACTTACAAAGCTAAATTAAGCTTCTTCTTACTGATTATTCATTAAAACGAAGGAGTTCTATCATGTTAGAAACTATTGCAGTTATTTTATTGGTTCTGTGGTTATTAGGCTTAGTCACCTCTTACACTGTTGGCGGCTTTATTCACATCCTTTTAGTATTAGCTATTATCGTAATAGTAGTGCGCCTCATCCAAGGCCGAAGAGTGTAATTTCAAAAAATACGTTTAAAAAAAATTAAGAGGAATTAATATGAGCGCACAGAAAATTATTGCTATTTTACTAATAATTGCCGGTACTTTAGCATTGGTTTATGGTGGTTTTACTTATACCAAAGAAACTCATAAAGCGGATGTAGGGCCTGTCAGCATTGCTATTGATGATAAAGAACGAGTCAATGTACCTGTATGGGCAGGTATTGGTGCCATTGCCATAGGTGGCGCTCTGTTGTTAATACGTAGAAAAATTTAATCTATTTATTAACTACTTTCTCATTAAAAAGCTCGCTTCCCCGCGGGCTTTTTTAATTCCTATTTTTTTATAACTAATAATTTAAGTGGTTTTCCGGCTGGTAAAAGTTCATGTTGTTTAATTATTTAAGCGTTTCAACGAACAGAAATAATGAATCCTAAAATATACATTAAAGATGCTGTATTTATATTTACTAACTTATATCAGAAATCTGGAGAATCTTATGAATATGAACAACCTAGCTCATGATCGCCACATTAATAAAGACATGCAGGCATGTATTGAGGCTTGTAACAATTGTCATCAAACCTGTTTACATACCGCGATGATGCATTGCTTAGCGGTCGGAGATAAACATGTAGAACCCGCACATTTTCGCTTGTTAATGAATTGTGCAGAAATCTGCGAAACATCCACCCATTTCATGTTAAGCGGTTCTGCTTTTCATAAAGACATTTGTGCTATTTGCGCGAAGATATGTGATGCGTGTGCAGCTAGCTGTGATGAAGTCGGTGATATGGAAGCCTGTGTGGTCGCTTGCAAAGCGTGTGCAGACAGCTGCCGCAAAATGAGCGCGGCAATAATGTAAATTTTATTATAAATAAAGTTTCATGCAAAAAACTATGGAGGAAATAGTATCACTTACTATTTCTTCCATGCTTATCTATAAATCGAAAAATACAACGTATTTATTACCAGCCATTTTAATACCGGCGCAGACCAGGCGCAGAGCCTAGTAAATTGGTATAAATATAAATTTAGCAAAACAAACTCAAAATAACTTTTCGTGCGTTCCCGCACAGATCCTTTGCTCTGAACGCTTCAATCTTGCCCTACTTCTTATTTTGAGATGTCCACATGAAAAAGTCCAAACCACAAGATAAAAATCTAAAACAAGCTGATTTAACGCCATTTAAAGAAGATGGCACTGAACAATACCTTACGACCGATCAAGGTTTGCGCATTAATGATGATCAAAATTCCTTAAAAGCAGGTGAACGCGGGCCGACTTTATTAGAAGACTTTATTCTTCGTGAAAAAATCACACATTTCGATCATGAACGCATTCCAGAACGTGTGGTACATGCACGAGGTGCGGCAGCGCATGGTTATTTTCAAGTATATGAATCACAAGCACATTTAACTAAAGCAGGTTTTTTACAAGATCCTGCCGTGCAAACACCTGTATTTGTGCGATTTTCAACTGTGTTAGGTTCACGCGGTTCTACCGATCTCGCGCGTGACGTAAGAGGTTTTTCAGTAAAATTTTATACTGCCGAAGGCAATTACGATTTGGTTGGCAATAATATGCCTGTTTTTTTTATTCAAGATGCCACTAAATTTCCTGATTTAATTCATGCCGCTAAACCAGAGGCTGATAAAGAAATTCCACAAGCGGCTTCTGCACATGATACTTTTTGGGATTTTATTTCTTTGATGCCGGAATCCATGCATATGATTATGTGGACGATGTCCGACCGCGCTATTCCGCGTAGCTATCGAATGATGGAAGGTTTTGGAGTACATACCTTTCGTTTGATCACAGCCGCTGGAAAATCTCGTTTTGTAAAATTTCATTGGAAACCTTTATTAGGCATACATTCTGTCGTATGGGATGAAGCACAAAAAATTTCAGGCAAAGATTCAGATTTTCATCGTCGTGATTTAGCAGAAGCAATTGAAAATGGCGATTTTCCTGAATGGGAATTCGGCGTACAAATTATTGAAGAAAAAGATGAACATCTTTTTGATTTCGATTTGTTAGACCCCACCAAATTAGTTCCGGAAGAATTAGTGCCAGTTCAACGCATTGGCAAAATGGTGCTAAATCGTAATCCAGATAATTTCTTCGCTGAAACCGAACAAGTGGCATTTCATCCGGGTCATATCGTTCCTGGGATTGATTTTACTAACGACCCCCTACTTCAAGGCCGTTTATTTTCCTATACCGACACTCAACTATTGCGTTTAGGCGGTCCCAATTTTCATGAAATTCCTATTAACCGCTCAATTGCGCCAGTACATAACAATCAGCGCGATGGGCTGATGCGCCAAACTATTAATAAAGGCCGCGCAAATTATTCCCCCAATAGCTTAGGCGGCGGTTGCCCTATGCAAGCCGGTGTCGATATGAGCGGTTTTGTGAGTCACCCCGAAAAAATTAATGCTCAAAAAACTCACCAGCGAAGTGAGAAATTTTTTGATCACTTTAGCCAAGCCGCGATGTTTTTCCACAGTCAAGCTGATTGGGAACAACAACATATGGTAAAAGCATTGCAATTTGAATTAGGCAAAGTAGAAACACCTGCTATTCGTGAGCGTATGGTAGGAATGTTAGCTCATATTGATAAAAACTTAAGCGCTCGCGTAGCAGCGGGTTTAGGTATTTCTCCTTCTGTAAAAATCGAACTGCCACTTAATAGAAGCATTCCTGCCGATGGCAATCCAAAAGATTATCAACCCAAAGCAATTAATAAAGCTATTACGCCATCACCTGCGCTAAGCATGGCCAAGCAAGCGCTAGATAATATTCATACTCGTAAAATTGCAATTTTAGCAGCTAACGGAGTTAATGAAACTACGCTGTTAACGATGCAAAAAGCGCTGAGTGCAGCCGGTGCTCAAACAAAAATTATTGCGCCTCATGGTGGCAGCATAACCGGCATGGATGGCACAGAAATTTTAGTTGATCATAGTTTATTAACTACCAGTTCTGTCCTTTTCGATGCTGTTTATATACCCGGCGGCGCAAAAAGTATTGCTGCGCTGAGCAAAGAAAACGACACGCGCGATTTTATTAATGATGCTTATAAGCATTGCAAAACCATTGCTTGTAATGGTGAAGGCTATGAATTGATAAAACGTACCAATGTCGCCACCGACTCCGATGATGACCCCGGTCTGATCGTGGGTACAACTGCTGCAGCCAGTCAAATAAGTAAAGAATTTATTAGCGCGATTGCCAAACATAGACATTGGCAAAGAGAAGAAAAAGCGTAATTAATTTATGTGCGCAAACTAATTTGTTGAATAATTTTGATAATCTTAAACCTAAATAATTAATAAAATATTCGACAAATATTTAAAAAACGAAGAAATTAATTTCACAACATCTTTAGGAGTTATTTTATGAAAAGATTTATTCGAAAGAGTTCTTTTATTCTGTGTATTGCTACCACTTCTATGGCCGGTTATGTATTTGCCGATATGCTAGATAAAAGCAGCGACGCCAACAGTAGCCGTACTAACAATACAGGCGTTACTAATAGCAATAGCGGCCCCAATAACACCGGTAGCAACGTTAACAATAATATGAAAGCTTCCAAAGCTCCAGCCCTGTCAGCAAACGATAAAATGTTTTTTGAAAAAGCCGCACAAATTGGTCTTTATGAAGTTAAAGCAGGCAACGTTGCTGTCACGCGTGGTGTTAATGCCGAAACTAAATCGTTTGGAAAAATGATGACCACTGACCATGCCGACAACAATAACGAGTTAAAAGCGTTAGCGATGAAAAAATCAGTGACCTTACCTACTGCCTTAGATGATAAACATCAAAAAATGTTGGAAAAACTTCAAAAAGAAGACGCAAAAGATTTTGATGATAACTATGCAGATAACATGGTAAAAGGTCATAAAGATGCAATAGAGTTATGTGAAACTACAGCAAAAGATACCAAAGATGCTGATATTCGCGCCTTTGCAAATAAAACCTTACCGGTTCTAAGAAAGCATTTGCAAGCAGCAGAAAATTTAGATAAAAAAATGTAATCCATCTGAATTTTCATGCGGTTTTTAACCGAAGCTGGCGAAATAACTTTTTGCCAGCTTTTTTATTGCCAGATGCAATAACTAATAAAACTTAGATATACATTGATTTTTAAATAAATTTAACATCAAAAAAATAATATTCCTTATGAAGTTCATTCAGATCTTTGCCCCCCGTTTTTCTGGTAATGCTGACACCTGCTTACGTGCGGCAGCGCACTGACCTTTACACCCACAATTTTTAGTATGCCTATGTGAAATTTATTTTATTCCTCCGCCCATGCGGACCCTATTAACCTTAATTAAGAGCACATTTATGAACATAGTTGCTAACGAACATAATACCCCTACTAATACCACCCGAAATCTGATTAATGAAGAACACGGCGTTTGTTGGAGTGCTGTTTTTGCAGGCGCGGCCACAGCGGCGGCCTTAACGTTAATTTTATTTCTGCTTGGAACGGGCTTAGGTTTGTCTGCCATATCCCCTTGGAAACATGAAGGCATTAGTGCTGCCACTTTTAGCGTTTCCGTAATTTTGTGGATTACTTTAACGCAATTAATTGTTTCAGCCTTAGGTGGTTATCTTGCCGGTCGTTTAAGAAACCGTTGGACGTCTATTCATGTAGACGAAGTCTTTTTTCGTGATACTGCGCATGGCTTTTTAACCTGGGCTATAGCGACATTAGCAACTGCGGCTTTATTGACCTCCGTCATTGGCTCCATCGTGAGTGGCGGCGTACAAGCTGGCGCTTCTGTAGTAGGCGGTGCTGCCAAAACAGCTACTCATGTTATGAGCACAGTTGGTTCAGAAATGCAGGAAGGCAATAATGACAATAATTCAATGGGTTATTTTGTCGACTCATTATTTCGTCAAGACACTAAGGCTTCCGTTAATACTCCCGTTGATCATTCTAAAGAAGTAACTCGCATTTTCACCAACAGCATTAATAGCGGTGAACTATCAAATGCAGATACTCGTTATGTAGGTCAATTGGTTGCGCAGCGCACTAGCCTATCGCAAGAACAAGCCGAACAACGCGTTAGCGCCACTTACACGCGGATTCAAGAAATGTTAACCAGTGCAAAAGAAGCAGCTGATAAAGCACGTAAAGCATCTGCTTATGCTGCATTGTGGTTTTTCGTTGCTTTATTAATTGGGGCATTTAGTGCCAGTTTGGCCGCTACTTGGGGCGGTCGTCATCGCGATCTTTAATTTCTAATTAACCTGTAAAGAGAGGATATAACCATGCGTTCATTATTATTGCTTTTTTTGGGGATCCCTATTCCTATTATTATATTAATTGCTTTATTTACTTAATCCAGAAAGAACTTTTTTAAATGAAGCAACCATCGTTAAGCGTTTTATAAGAAATATATGGTAACTTAACGATGGTTTTAAATTTAAAAACAAACAATATTTTAAAAATATTTAATTTAAAACTTAATAATTTATTACCATCAATATTAAAGAGGAAACAATAAATGGCCATTAGCAAAAAGAAAGTAAACAGCAAAAAGAAAGCAATGAGCAAAAAATCACCTGCCCGCAAATCAAAGAGCGCACCTAGAGGCTCAAAGGCAGCACCAAAAGCTCAAGAAGCCATCGCTTTATTGCGTGCAGACCATAAAAAGGTAAGTGATTTATTTGCCGCCTTCGAAACCACTCGTTCTGACACAAAGAAGAAAAAATTAGTAGATCAAATTTGCATGGAATTAACGGTGCATGCACAAATTGAAGAAGAAATTTTTTATCCTGCCGTAAAAGCGGCATTAAAAGATAAAGAGCTTATTCCAGAAGCTACAGTTGAACATGCCACCGTAAAAGATCTTATTGCCCAAGTTGAAGGCGTTGAACCGAATGGTGAAATGTACGATGCAAAAATCAAGGTACTGTCTGAATACGTAAAACATCACGTCAAAGAAGAACACAACGAAATGTTCCCAAAAGCAAAAGCAACTAAGTTGGATATGGTTGAACTGGGACGAAAAATGGCAGAACGCAAAGCTGAGTTATTATCAGAATATCCTTCAGATAAAAACTCAAAATCGCGCGGCACACTTTCATCATTCTTCAATAAAGCATAATTTTTTTGATAAAAACCAGAAGAAGAATGATGAAAATAGAAACTCAAAATAATGCTGAGCTAATCCACCTAGGCAAGCTGATTGAAAATATTTCAGTCGCCATGTTCACTACTCTAGATGATAAGGGTGCATTGGTTAGTCGACCAATGTCACCCTTACAAATGGATGAAACCGGTGCTTTATGGTTTTCTATTGATATCAAGTCAGCAAAATTAGAAAATTTACGTTTAATCAATTTAAGTTTTGCTGACATATCACGTTCTACATTCGTTTCTTTATCGGGATATGGAGAGGTTACTACTGATCGAACGAAAATCGATGAGTTATGGACGCCTTTTCTTAGACCCTGGTTTCCGCAAGGACCTGATTCGCCTAATTTAGGTTTATTAAAATTCTTAGCGGATACCGGCGAATATTGGGATGCAGCTCATAGTAAAATGATTCAAATGTTTACGATGGCGGCTTCTATTATCGCAGCTAACCCTATTGGTATGGGCGAACATGAAACGCTAACAAACTTAGCGTTAATACATCGCCATAAAAACCATCACGTGCAATAAAAAAGTTCTATTCATTTATTAATATTAGGAGATCATCATGTCTGTCGGAACTATTATTTTAGTTGTTTTAATTTTGTTATTAATTGGCGCTATTCCTACTTGGTCACATAGCAGAAGTTGGGGATATGCTCCCAGCGGTGTTTTAGGTTTGGTGCTTATTGTTGTGTTAATTTTAGTTATGACGGGACGTTTCTAAAACATTCGCGATGAAAACAATTTTATATCCCAGCTTATTGGTTTTATGGATTTGGGTTTTAATCGCCTGTGGTAATGAAATAGAGAAGCCCGTGCCAATTAGCACGGGCCCTCACCCTGTATTACCGGCTGCCGAAACCAATCTTATTCCTACCGTAAATATTGCAAATGCGATCGGCTGGCCAAAAGATGTACTTCCACAAGCGGCGACTGGTTTGCAAGTAAACGCTTTCGCACGAGATTTCGATCATCCACGCTGGTTATATGTATTGCCTAATGGCGATGTCTTAGTAGCTGAAACGAATGCACCGGCTAAAAAAGCCAGTGTTAAGAAATTTTTTATGAATTTAGCTATGAAAAAAGCAGGCGCTAGCGTCCCCAGCGCTAATCGTATCAGTTTACTGCGCGATACCGACAATGATGGCATTGCGGATTTTCGTTCGGTATTGTTGCAAGATTTAAATTCCCCTTTTGGTATGGCGCTAATAGAAAATACACTCTATGTAGCTAACACAGATGCAATTGTAAAATTCCCCTATCAATCCGGTGATACTGTCATTACCGCACCAGGGGTTAAAGTAATTGACTTACCTGCTGAACCTATCAATCATCATTGGACTAAAAATATAATTGCTAATGCCGATGGCACCACGCTGTATGTAACCATTGGTTCGAACAGTAACATCGGCGAAAATGGAATGGCGGCTGAATCGGAGCGCGCAGCAATTTGGCAAGTGAATCTTAAAACTGGCAAACATCAAATTTTTGCGAGCGGCTTACGTAATCCCAATGGTTTAGCGTGGGAACCCTCTAGCAAAACATTATGGACAGTAGTGAATGAACGTGATGGCTTAGGCAATGATTTAGTACCTGATTATTTAACCTCAGTGCGCGAAGGCGGATTTTATGGTTGGCCCTATAGTTATTATGGTCAACATGTTGATACACGAGTGAGCCCCCAACGCCCCGCACTGGTGGCGCAAGCGCTTCGACCTGATTACGCTTTAGGTTCCCACGTGGCACCATTAGGTTTAACATCCTCTGTCGGCGCAACCTTACCTGCGCCATTTACAAATGGCATGTTTGTTGGTCAACATGGTTCATGGAATCGCAAACCTCACAGTGGATACAACGTGGTTTTTATACCGTTTAATAATGCTCAAGCCCCTGCTCAACCGAGCGGCACACCCATAGAAGTATTAAGCGGCTTTTTAAGTAAAAAAGGGGAAGCGTACGGCCGCCCTGTCGGTGTGGTTATCGATAAAAAAGGCGCCTTATTAGTTGCAGACGATGTTGGCAATATAATCTGGCGTGTTGCAACTGCTGGAAATACTCAATAATGTTGTTTTTGCGTACTGTCTTTTCTTCAATATTGGTTATAAGTTTAGCTTTCATTACTTTAGTGAGCTGCAAAACTCTGCCGGTTTTTGCGGCTGAGAAAACGACTAGTACCACTACCCCCCGCTTTGCTATTCAATTAGAAAACTCACAGGGAGTTTTATCCAATACCGAAAGTAAACAGATTCTAAAAAATTTAAAGAATCCTAAACAAGATACCAATATTTTTACTCATCATCTTGCATTAGAAGACTCGGTGGCTGATAGTCCACTGGTTGCGGGCAATAAAGTGGTTTTACTGCAAGATGGCCCTGCCACTTATCAAGCCATGCTTAGCGCCATTAAAGCCGCTAAAGATCATATCAATATGGAAACTTACATTTTCGAAGCAGACGATGTAGGAAAACTGTTTGCTCAAGCCTTAATCGAAAAACAAAAAGCCGGCGTACAAGTTAATCTTATTTATGATGACGTGGGTAGCCTTTATACTTCTGATGATTTTTTTAAAGACTTAAGTGATCATGGCATCAAGGTATTAGAATTTAATCCGATCAATCCTACCGAACTTCGAAAAGACTTTGAATGGAATCAGCGTAATCATCGTAAGTTATTGATCGTTGATGGCCACACAGCTTTTTTAGGCGGCATTAATATTAGCAGTGTCTATTCCGGCAGCTCTTTTAAACGTGCTTCTCGGACTAAAAATAATAATAACAAAACAGCATGGCGTGATACTGACGTACAAATACAAGGCCCCGTAGTTGCAGAATTTCAAAAACTTTTTCTCACTGCTTGGAAAAAGCAGCATGGCGCTCCGCTGTCGCAAAAAAATTATTTTCCGCCGCTTGAAAATGTAGGTGATGAAGTCGTCCGTGCTATTGGCAGCTCGCCCGAAGAACCCTATAGCCTTATTTATGCAACATTGATATCTGCGATTGATAATGCAAAAACCACTATCTATATTGCGAATGCTTATTTTATTCCAGACCCTCAATTATTGCTGCGCTTACAAACTGCTGCACGCCGTGGCGTTGACGTACGATTAATATTGCCCAGTAAAACGGATTCATGGTTAGCCTTTCATGCTGGCCGCAGTTATTACACAAAACTTTTACAAGCCGGCGTCAAAATTTATGAACTTCAAGACGTAGTCTTGCATTCCAAAACCGTACTTATTGATGGCGTATGGACTACTATTGGTTCAACTAATTTAGATTGGCGTAGTTTCGTCCATAACTTTGAACTCACCGCTGTTATCTTAGGCGCAGACTTTGGTGCGCAAACTCAGAAAATGTTTATGAAGGACCTTCGCTATTCCAAAGAGGTTCTGTTAAAAGAATGGCAAAACCGACCCATTCATAGTCGGATCAAAGAATACTTCGCGTCGATTTGGGCCTATTGGCTGTAATGAGCGCCAACGTACAGAGTGTTAAGTATTTGCAGCTTAAAGTCATGCACATAAAATAACCTAGCTTTGATGTTCACACATTATATTCACGTACAGATGTACTTAAATTCTGTAGTCAAAATGTGATATTTTTAGGATTCTTTAGCACCTCATTCATTCGGAGAAAAAACATGTCCAAACTTTTAGCCTGCCTGACCATGCTGTTTTTAAGCTTGACCTTATCAGGTTGTGGCTACAATAATTTTCAACGCGGCGATGAACAAATTACCGCCAGCTGGTCTGAAGTGTTAAACCAATATCAACGTCGAGCAGATTTGATTCCCAATTTAGTAAATACCGTTAAAGGTTTTGCAGCTCAAGAAAAAGATGTGCTGTTAGGCGTAACCAATGCGCGTGCAAAAGTAGGCAGCATTCAAGCAACGCCAGAACTGGTTAACAATCCACAAGCCTTTGCTAAATTCCAAGCAGCACAAGGTGAATTGTCTAGCGCCTTGTCGCGTTTGCTGGTCGTATCGGAAAACTACCCACAATTAAAATCCGATGCTAATTTTCGTGATTTACAAGCGCAACTCGAAGGCACTGAAAATCGAATTACCGTAGCGCGTAATCGTTACATTACTGCCGTGCAAGAATATAACGTCACTGTACGTTCGTTTCCTTCGAACTTAACGGCGATGATTTTTGGCTACAAAGCCAAACCGAACTTCACAGTAGAAAACGAAAAAGAAATTGCCAAACCCCCTACTGTTGATTTTAATTCTGCGGCGCCTAGTATTCAGTAATCTCGCAGCCAATTAAACATCCTTTTCAGTGAGCTCTTTAATGCGCGCCAGCCTATCCATCAAAACATTATTGTTTATAGCAATGTTAGGCTGGCCTTGGCTAGTCAATGCCCAAGACGCTTTGCAGGCTATTCCTGCTTTCAATGCCCGCGTTATTGATCAGACCAATACGCTGAACGCACAGCAAAAAAATCAGTTAGAACAAACATTAGAAGCTTTTGAAAACAAAAAAGGCAGTCAAGTAGCGGTGTTAATTATTCCTACAACCGCACCCGAAACCATTGAACAATATAGTTTGCGAGTCGTCGATCAATGGAAATTAGGCCGTAAAAAAATTGAGGACGGCGCACTTCTAATCATTGCAAAAAATGATCGCGCACTGCGTATAGAGGCAGGCTATGGTTTAGAAGGCGCTTTAAATGATGCGACCAGTAAACGCATTATCAGTGACATTATTACACCGCATTTTCAGCAAGGGGATTTTTATAGCGGCATTGCCGCTGGTGTTGAACAAATGATGCGTGTTATCGACGGCGAACCTTTGCCGCCAGCTGCGAATACACGAGCAAATAACAAAACTAAGATTCAATCTTATGTGCCTATCATTTTTATGATTGCACTTATATTAGGCGGCGCATTACGTTCATTACTCGGTAGATTTTTTGGTTCACTACTCACGGGCGGTGCGGTTGCGTTAGTAGCATGGTTCTTCGCGGGCGCTATATCCATTGCCGTGATCGCCGGTGTCATTGCCTTGTTATTTACCTTACTGGGTGGTGGTATGGGCGGTGGCATGGCCGGCGGTTTAGGTCGTGGTGGATTCGGCCGAGGCGGTTTTGGCGGCGGTGGTGGTTTTGGTGGAGGCGGCGGCGGTTTTGGCGGCGGCGGCGCATCGGGACGGTGGTAATGATGAATATTAAACGTATCTTTACACATTTATGCGCTATGAATTGGCGCGTTAAACGCGCTTTCCCTGCGGCTACTTTGTTAGCCATTGAACACGCGATTAAAGCGAGTGAGATCGCGCACACGGGTGAAATTCGTTTCGTGGTAGAAAATGCCTTGGATGGCGCACCTCTGTTCCAAGGCCAAACCGCACGCGAACGCGCGATTGATGTTTTTTCGCAATTACGTATTTGGGATACTGAACATAATAATGGTGTGCTGATTTATTTATTACTCGCGGATCGTGACGTAGAAATCATTGCCGATCGCGGTATTCATAGCGCTGTGGGTGCCGCTGCTTGGGAAACTATTTGTCAGACGATGGAAGTTAATTTTAGACAAAATGCTTATCAGAGCGGTGTTATTATTGGGATCGAAGCGATAACAGCGCAACTGGTTCACCATTTTCCTGCGGCTAAAACAACTGCAGGTCTCAACGCTAATCCCAATGAATTGTCTGATACGCCTGTCGTGTTATAAGGCTCAGCTGCCCTTTTAATAACGCCAAATGAAACTGCCTTCTGTGGGTAGCGCTTTGCTCAACCCACGCTACATCTGTTTTTTTGTATTGAGTCAAATGTAGCCCGGATGAGCGCAGCGTAATCTGGGAGGGGGTTTTAATTCCTCATCATTTGATGCGTAAGCAATCCGCGATATTGTGAAGAACGTTCCCGGATTGCGCCGAATAAATTCGGCTTCATCCAGGCTACATCTGCTTTTTTGCATTGAGTAAAATGTAGCCAGATGAGCGCAAGGATGATAACTTTTCATAAGCCTCATCTTCACGGAAAGTGTTGCACTTGTGTATTGAGTCTAAGCAGACACTTTATTATGATTTTGAAGAACGATCTCACACAAAATTAATGATTTAATCAACATCACTTAATAAACGATGCATTTCTTTTTTCACCGCGTCATAACATTCACAAGCACGACTTTCCAAACCCTTTCGATCCAATAACGAAATATGCCCGCGTCGATATTGAATAAAGCCGGCTTGCTGCAATTTTCTCGCGGCTTCTGTTACGCCTTCACGGCGTACGCCTAACATGCTCGCGATCAGTTCTTGCGTCATCACCACTTCTGTTGAAGGCAAGCGATCAATCGTGAGTAATAACCAACGGCAGAGTTGTTGTTCAATAGCATGATGACGATTACACACCGCTGTTTGCATCATTTGTGTCATTAACGCCTGCGTATAACGCAATAACATGCGGTGCAATATTTCATGGCGTTCAAATTCTTGTTTGAAGATGTGTCGATCTAATCGATACGCATGTCCCGCGCTCACTACCACCGCAGAACTTGGCATCGTATCACCACCCATAAATATAGTAACGCCCACTACCCCTTCATTACCTACGCCTGCGCTTTCGGCAGAAGCGCCCGACTCAGTAATATAATGTAAGGACACAATAGCCGTAGTTGGAAAATAAGCGTGTTGTAATTTTTCGCCCGGGTCATACAGAATCTGACCCAAGGGCATCGCTACCCATTCCAAATGCGGCGTTAATCTTTTTAAATCTTCAGCTGTTAAAGCTGCAAGCAAACTATTCTGCTGTGGACTGGGTTGTGAACTACGTATGATAGCCATCATTAACCCTTATTATTTTTTAGGTTATGTTTACTCGTAATCTCCACGCCGATCCCGCGATAACCAATAAAGCGTGAAAACCGATTAAACATGGGTTCACCGCTGACGCGAAACTGTTGCGCCATGCCATTCGGGTTTTTGTAATTAACTAAAAAATCTAAAAATGGCTCGCGCGCGGCAATTTTTTCTTGTAACACTTTACGCTCGCTTTCATTACAACCCGCCTGTTGTTCTTCATCTGTATCGTTAATTAAAGGATCAACGCGAATGCCGAGCATTTCTAGCACGGGGCCAGACATTTTTATGAAGTTGCCATTTTCATCTTGTTCCCAATACCAATCCGAGGCCAACTCCGTGAGACTACGATAACGTGCTTCGCTCTCACGTAATTCTGCGGTTCTTTCCGCCACGGTTTCTTCTAACACTTGGTTATAATTTTCTAATTTTTTATACAACAAGCGCACTTCTAACATATTATAAATACGCGTTTTAACTTCGACCAAATCAAAGGGCTTGCTAATAAAATCTTTAGCGCCCGACTGCAAAGCGCGTAATTTATGGGCTGGTTGCGCAGTTAACACAATCACCGGCAAATAACTATCTGCAGCATTGGTATCTAAGCCAGCCATGACTTCAAAACCATCCATAATGGGCATCTGCAAATCCAGCAAAATTAAGTCATAGTGATTTTTTCGATGCAAAGCGCAAACTTCTTGCGGATTCATCGTAGAACTCACTTGCACATAACCTGCTTCTTCCAGTAACTGTTCTAATAATTGAACGTTCGGCTTTTGATCATCAACGATCAAAATACTGGCGTTAAGAATATCTTCATTAGTTATTACCATGCTTTCTCCACGGGACTGTTGGTGGCTCGGGTTTCTGCAACTTTTAATGCTAAATCAATCGTGTCCATAAAAGAATTAACCATAATAGGCTTAGTTAAATAACGGAAAAAACCCGCTTTTAAACCTTTTTCAATATCTCGCGGCATTGCATTAGCGCTGACCGCAATGACGGGAATATGCATCGTCAGCGGATCATCTTGCAAAATTTGCAAGGCTTTAACGCCTGTAATACCCGGTAAATTAATATCCATCAAAATAATGTCGGGTTGTTCAGTGCGTGCCATTTCAATTCCTTGAATACCATCCCGTGCACTAATTAAACGTAAATCCAAACGACGGGCAACCAGGTCCTCTATCAACATCAGGTTTGCAGGATTATCTTCCACATACAGTAAAGTCCGTTTTTTCATATTAGCATCCACTGGTGTCACTATTTTTTTAACGGTATCGTTAGGTGCGAACACAGGTAGCGCTGCTTCAGTTGATTTTAACTCTACCCAAAATACACTACCTTCGCCTACCATGCTGTCTGCGCCAATCGTACCTTCCATTAATTCGATTAAGCGTTTACTTAACACTAGGCCAATACCCGTGCCTTCGGTCGCCTTAATTTCTTGGCCTAAACGATTAAAAGGTTGAAATAGTTGCGCCGTTTGTTCTGGCGATAAACCTTCGCCGGTATCTTTGATTGAAATATGAATATATCCCGGCGCACACTCTTTACAGTCCACGATTACCTTGCCGCCGATGACATTGTATTTAATGGCATTAGTTAATAAATTAATAATGACTTGTTTTAAGCGCGTGCGATCCGCGTGTACTGTGTATGAAACATACGCGGGAGGGAAACTTAGAATGATGTCACGCTCAAGAGCCTTTGGCTCTACCATCATGCGGCATTCTTGCAACACGTCATTTAAAGCCATGGGTTCACATGACACTGACAAACGTCCTGATTCAATTAATGCCAAATCTAAAATTTCATTAATTAAATCTAATAAATACCACCCGGATTGCAAGATCTGATCGAGGCTGCGTTTTTGTGCAGCTGAAGGCTCAGGTGTACCGGAATCTATCAATTGAGCAAATCCCAAAATGGCACTTAAGGGTGTGCGTAATTCGTGGCTCATGCTGGATAAGAATTCTGATTTCGCCAAATTCGCTTTTTCCGCGACAGCAATCATTTTTTGTAATTGCTGATTGCTGCGTTCTTGCGATGCTAATAATTCTTGTGTTTTCAAGAACACTAAATTTTTTATTCGATGCTGTGATTGCTGATAAACAAAATACACGAATACAACAGCGATAACGAATGCAAATACACTGCCGACCACAATAAATATAAACAACAAACGCATTTCAGCTTGGAATTTGGCATCTCGGCGTATCACTAATTCTTCTTGATACTGCATAAAAGCTTGCATTTCAAAGTGAATGCGACTCATCAACTGTTGATTCTGCTCGCTCTCTATTTCTAGAATGGCTGGCAGCGTTTGATTGTTTTGTAAAAAATCTATGATCTGCTTCATTTTGGCTTTTTTTATTTCGATCAAGGCCGTCACTGCATTCAAATTCGCGGGATCGTTATTATTTTTGGTAACGACTCGCAAGCTTTTTAAAAGTCGGCGAATATTTTCGCGCGCTGCGATATAGTTAGACAGAAAATGAGGATCTTGTAACAGGACATAAGCGCGCTCAGGTTCAGATATTTGTACTTCTAATAATAGTTTATTGGCAGTAGTAAGCACTATATAGGTTTGCTGACGTGCATCTGCTGCGTGTTGAATTTGCCTAAACGTCCAAAACGCACCTAAAGAAACTATCAATGCGGCTACGCTGATAAATCCAACCACTCTATACCCGGATCCGGATGGCGCCTTCTTCATATACTGCCGTCCTTTACGTCACGATATAAAGACAGAGGCTTTATATTTAAAATAAATAATCGTTTCATTATAAATTTTTTATACTTTTTGATCGGTTGAAGTCGAATCTTTATTGGCTAATTTTGTGCGCGCATGTTTCAAGGTAAGGTCTACGATTTCCATAAACTGATCCAATACAATAGGCTTGGTTAGATAACGAAAAAAACCTGCTTGCAAGCCTTTTTCAATATCACCGGACATAGCATTGGCACTGAGTGCTACTACTGGAATATGAGCCGTAAGAGGATCATTCCTTAGAATCTGTAGCGCATTAACGCCATTAATACCCGGCAAATTGATATCCATTAAAATCATATCAGGCTGAGCATTACGCGCAAGCGCAATGCCTGCATGGCCATCAAGCGTACTGATGAGATTTAAATCGGCACGACGGGCAATCAGGTTTTCTACCAACATTAAATTTGCTGCGTTATCTTCTACGTATAAGATGGTAGGGGATTTTTTTTCGACTTTGACAGATTCGGCATTATCCATAAGATTCTCGGTAGATATAGCATTTGATAAAGATTGCGCGCTTAATTTAAATTCTACCCAGAAGGTACTACCCTTGCCTACGGTACTTTCTACGCCAATAGTGCCGCCCATTAATTCAATCAAACGCTTGCTCAAGACTAAACCGATACCAGTGCCTTCTTCGCAACCCAATTCTTGGCCCAAACGATTAAACGGTTGAAATAGTTGAGCCATTTTTTCGGGCGGCAAACCTTCGCCACTATCAGAAATACAAATACGAATGAAACCAAGTTTGCTTGTGGCGTAATGGACATTAACCGTACCGCCAGCAATATTATATTTAATTGCGTTGGATAATAAGTTGATGATCACTTGTTTGGTACGCGTACGATCGGCATGTAGGACGTGTTCAGTCGCTCTTTGCTCAAAAGATAATGTAATGCCACGGCGCTCTGCTTGTGGTTCTATCATCATTTCACATTCGCACATTACTTCCTCTAGCAAGATGGGCTCTAGCAATAAAGATAATTTTCCAGACTCAATCAAGGCTAGATCTAAAATTTCATTAATTAAATCCAGCAAATACCAACCGGCTTGTAAGATTTGATCAACGCTGCTTTTCTGTGCGGGTGTAGGTGGCGGCGTTGCTGAATCTATTAATTGCGCAAAGCCTAGAATCGCGCTCAGCGGCGTGCGTAATTCATGGCTCATGCTAGATAAAAATTCCGACTTTGCTCGATTCGCTTTTTCAGCTTCTGTCCAGGCTTGTTGTAATTCAATATTATTTTTCAGCAAGGCTTCACGCGCTTCTTTATATTCAGTGACATCGCGTGCTGAGGCGTACAATAATTGATCTTCAACTACTACTGTGGTGCTCCATAACAACCAGCGATAAGATCCGTCTTTACAAAGATAACGATTTTCATAGAGCTGTTTATCAGTAACAGGAACCGCAATCAATTTTTGAATATGGTTTAGAGTATCTTCTCTGTCCTCCGGATATATAGATTCAATTATTGGTTTAGCCATAATTTCCTCACAGCTAAAACCTAGCGTTTTTTCCCAAGCGCTATTTAAAGATTTAAAATAACCATCAAAACTCGCAATACATAAGAGGTCTTGTGACACGGAAAAAAATCGTTTGCTGTCTTCCTCTACACGTTTACGCGAAGAGTTATCTATGCCCATTAATAAATAACCGATCACTTCATTATGTTGATCGCGTAATGCCGTCACCGACCACATAGCTGGAAGACGGCGACCTTCTTTGTCCACAAAACTCAGTTCATACTTATCTTCAAGGTCGCGCGCAGCTTTAAATATTAAAGCTTCAAACCCCGGTGCAATAGAAGTGCCAAATTCTAAACTGAGTGCTTGAGCACGATTAATTAATTCCACAGGATCAGCCAAAGCAGCGGGCGTAATAGCATTCAGCACTTCTGTGGCTTGATAACCTAACATGCACTCGGCGCCTGCATTAAAAACCTGCACGACTCCTTGTTGGTCGGTAGCGATCAGCGCGAAATGAGGATTGGTAAGCAGTTGGGTTTGCAATACGCCTGTTTTTAATAATTTTTTTGCATCATCGGCAACCAGAGACATGGCTTGCGAACTTAACGGGGAGGTATTTATATCTAAAGTCTGGGCCTTTTCATCAATCATAAACAGCCCTGCTTCCTATTGGGATAAAACCAAATAATATGAATGGCGTGTTATCAGCTATCAACAAAAAAGAGATTGGATATCACACTCGATTTTATTGCGTTATTTTAGGCGGATCGCAAGACGCTAAAATCATGTGCGATTGCGCACACGCAGTATGTGCGGTACAGCACACAGCGCATAATATAGAGTTTCCCTGTCCGAGTTATGCTAGATCACGAAAGTGACTTGCGCGTTCGACCAAATGATTCATCTGTGCGGCCGCTCGTACTGTAAGTGGATGATGCGTCGCGCCCACGCGCGGCGAGATATAACTGGCCATCTCTCTCACTTGCTGCAATTGCTCGATAGAGGCGTCGCTTAATAGACTGATTAGCAAATTTTCCAAGGCAATCACCCGTACACGCAATTGGACTAATTCCGCATGAGTTAAGGCAGGCACTTCACTATATATACCGCTAGGCGTTTCACCCTGTATTTCATTGGGCGTTTCACCCTGTATTTCATTGGGTGTGCGATCTGGTTGCACGGCTACGGAACCGCCTTCATCATCCCAGCGAGATAAGGCTTTTTCCCGGGTTTGCACAGGATCTAACACCGGAGGATTTTTATTGCTCATAGCATAGTCTCCAAAAATATAACAATAAATAAAATGCGGGCATGACTGATAATAGATTATTTAGCATCCGTCCGCGCTGTAGAAGCATGTTGTTTTATCCATGCTACGTATGGATTCATCCAGTCTTGTAAAAATTTCTGATTTTTTTCGGCAAGCTCACCCTGCGCATCAAAAAAATCTTTTTGAATATGCACGTAAACTTCTGGTAAACCTAAAGTAGGCATATCTAAATACGATAAAACATTACGTAAATGTTGTTGCGCCAAGGCAGTGCCCATAGCACCTATAGAAGCGCCGACGATACCCGCCGGTTTACCCGTCCATACACTTTTTCCATACGGACGCGAGCCATGATCCATCGCGTTTTTTAATACGCCGGGGATCGAACGGTTATATTCGGGCGTTACAAATAATAAGCCGTCCGCGGCTAATATTTCTTTTTTTAAACGTTGTACTGTAGCAGCAGGATTTTCATCATCGTCTTGATTATAAAGAGGCAAATCTGCTATTGAAATAAAATTAAATGAAAACTCAGGAGGCGCTAATTTTATCAAGGCTTGCGCTAATTTTTGATTATAAGATTGTTTACGTAAGCTGCCCACTATTACCGCAATATCATATGTACTCACAAATAATTTCCTTAGTTAGTTTTACGTACTTAAATTTAAGAAAAATTATCTAATGGCTGTAGCAAACCATTCCCACGCAGATCTGCCCGCGACGGCTGAGATTCCGCTAACAAAAGTTCCCCAAGCGATATCTACTACTGTCAGGCTAATGGGCCAATTTTTTAAGGTGGCCAGATTAGTCAAATCATAAGTAGCGTAAGCAAAAAATCCGAAAAGCGCGGCGGTAACAAACGTCGTTGACCATGAATTAATAGCGCCATGAGGCGCTACGGCGAAGATCAACAAACCGACGGAAAAAATCGCGTAAAACAGAAACGCTACAAAAAAATTAGGCCGCGCGGCCATTAAGTGACCCATGCTATTTTGATAAAAAGATTTGGCGATATAACCCAACCATATAAAATCCAGCAAAAACATTACAATTAAAATAACGCTATATACGACAACATACTTAAACATAGCTAACTCCAATTATTGATCGCAATTGAGCTAGCAATATCAGCTCATTCCTTAATGTATAAATTATCTTAAATAAAATCGCGTGGGTCGTATGTGCGCTTGCGCACTGACTTTAAATGGCGCTCATAGCACATTGCACTACGAAAACCTCGTATCTCTCTCAATCATAAAGGATCTTCTTATGAATTTTAAAACCTTATTAGTCTCCGCTGTTATTGGCACTAGCAGTTTATTTTTTGTAGCCTGCGCACATCATGACGGTCATGAAAGAACGGGGCGTGAAGTAGTTACCGATTCTACGATCACAGCACAAGTTAAAGCAGCTTTGTTAGCTGAAAAAGACGTTAATTCATTTGATATTAATGTCACCGTTTTTGAAGGTAATGTGCAGTTAGCTGGTTTTGTTAATTCACAATGGCAAATCGATAAAGCTATTCAAGTTGCAAAAAATGTAAAGCACGTTAAAAACGTTAAAAGCGATATGGTCATAAAAGCAAAATAATCTTTTGACCGCATAAAGTGCTTCCCAATCGATACGGAAGCACTTTATTTTTTTCGTATTAATTAAGAAATTTTAGAATCCCCGCATCATCATTACCGGAGCTTTTATGCTTACTGAAAACGCCTTAACTGATGTAAAAACCTTACGTCTACAAGCACGCCAAAATATTGAACAAGGCGCCGTTACTTCGAGTTATTCTGCAGATCGAACCGAAGTGTTGAAATTGCTTAATGAAGCGTTAGCGACTGAGCTCGTCTGCGTGTTGCGTTATAGACGTCATCATTTTATGGCGAACGGCATTAATGCCAAAAGTATTGCCGATGAATTTATGGCGCATTCAATAGAAGAACAACTTCATGCCGATCAACTCGCTAGTCGTATCGTTCAGTTAGGAGGCGAACCCGATTTTTCGCCAGACACGCTCACTCAACGCAGTCATGCTGAATATATTACGGGAGAATCTTTAGCTGAGATGATTAAAGAAGATTTAATCGCTGAACGCATTGCCATTGATAGCTATCGTGAATTTATACAATATCTAGGTGATAAAGATTCTACAACTACTCATTTATTAAAATCAATTTTAGCGGTAGAAGAAGATCATGCAGATGAATTAGCGGGGTTATTAGCCGACTTTTCCCAATCAACGGGATCAGCTGAGCCAACTAGCGCCAATATTTTGTAAAAATACGAAATGCTTATGAAAACAAAAAGCCAGAATTTTAGTTCTGGCTTTTTTATTTGGATTACACAAAAAGCAGTGAAGACAAAAGGCTGTTCGACAAAGACGTCGCCTAAATGTAATTAAGTTGTCCGACGTTTGTGAGCAACCTATTGTTGTCACTGCTTTTCTATTATTACATGGTATTACTTGGTAGGGGCGTCATGCTATATCGCCTCCATTTTCGTAAATACTGTCCAGGGCATTTACGAGCGATATCTAGAAGAAGCATTTATACAAGCCTCCCAGGGCCGCTACTTCTAGCAAGAGCATGACGCACAACCTAACAAGTAAAACTCGCCTTGCTTGCCTATTAACGACGGCGAGCCGCTATTACACCTACTAAGCAACCTAAAGCAGCCATTACACCAATTGCTTTCCATGGATTTTCACGTACATATCCATCGGTAGCACGTGCCGTAGTACGAGCACGTTCTACAACCGCACCACTCATTTCTTGTACAGATTCTTTAGCAGAAGCAATGCGCGCATTAAGCTTTGCTTTTGCTTGCGCCCAATCTTCGCCAGTTAAAGAGGTATTAGATGTAATGAACTCTTCAATGTCAGAAATAAAGCTGTGGAATTCACCGCTTATGCCTGATTGCGCTTTATTAGCTTGGCTGCCTGCATATTGACCAGCTTTACCAGATTTACCGGCTTGGCCAGTTTGCGCACTAGCAGAATAACCTGCACTGCTACCTTGAGCATTAGCAGAAAATTCATGGCTATTTGCTCGGCTTTGACCGTTGCCGTCTTTCTTCATTGATGAATCATGATCAGAACTACCGATTTTGTTTTCCATAAAATAATACCTTTTTAGAGTGTTGTAAAAAAACATGAGTTGATTTAAAAACATAAATTATCTTTATGTCTTGTTTTTCATGCTTACTTGCAAATATATTATGAAGATGTCTATTTTGGATCGGTTCGTTATCACACTTAATAAATATTAAATTGAATAAATTTTATATTTGCGTGCAGTTCTTTATTTATTTGCATATATACCTTAATAATCAATGTCTACATACTAATATTATATTAAAAATTTTAGAAAAAAATTCTAAAAATTCCTATGAGCGACACCGCACAGACCATTTATCAAGCCTCCGCGACAATTGTTCCAAGAGTTGATTTATATCAATTCCCTTGTTAATTAACTCAGGAAATTATCATGAAAAATTTTAAAACGAAGCAAGCAAGAAACAGCGTAGTAGCTTTAGCTATTACTTCTGGCCTACTTCTTACTAGTGGCAACGTTGCTGCTGAGTCAGAATTTTCTAAGCCAGGTATTTATGCCGGTGCCGCTTACGGTTTAACTCGTGTCGACAATGAAGAGTTTGATGACGATAAAGATTCTGCTTATAAAGTTCTCATTGGCGCAAAATTTAATCGTCATATCGCGCTTGAAGCGGCTATCAATAATTACGGCTCAGCGGAAGGCCCTGGTTATTCTTCAGAATTTGAAGGTAACACCTTGGCTTTAGTAGGTATGTTTCCTATCTCAGACGTGATCGAACCGTTTATTAAAGGCGGAAAATTGTGGTGGAAAAACGATGTAGAAATACTTAACGTTGTTAACACTGAGTTTGATGGCGATGAGGTTTTTTATGGTGTAGGTGCCAACTTTAATTTTGACGAACATTTTGCACTGCGTGTAGAACTTGAACGTTATAAATTTGAGTTAAGTCAAGACGATGTGGGTAACGTAGATAACTCGACTGATCTTGACGTTGCTAGCATTGGCTTAGTAGTTAGTTTTTAATTTATAGCTAATGTGACTATTTGGCGGTTGTTTTACCATTATGGTAGCCAGCCGCCAAATTTATATAAGTGCACATTATTAATCTAAGTAATTAATAGTTATCTTAAAATTTAACATTCTCACCCAATATTTGCTCGTAATCTTCAATTGCATCTTTATAACATTCACACGCTACCGCTTCTAATCCTTTACGATTTAGTATCCTGATTTCGCCACGTTTATAATTTATTAATTTATGTTTTTGTAAAATACCTGCCGCCACAGTAATGCCGCTGCGACGAACGCCTAGCATATTTGCTAGGAATTCATGGGTTAAATGAAAGTGATCGGCAGGTGCGCGATCATGGGTCATTAATAACAAATGCGCTAAGCGCGGTTCAATTTCATGAAAATGGGTGCACGCTACTGTTTTTGATAGTTGCGCCATCAACACATATATATAACGATTTAAAATCTGTAGTAAGGCTGCATTTTCACGTAATTCATGACGCAGCTGTTCCGCGTTCATACGCAAGGCCGTACCGTTTCCTTGGACTAGCGCACGCATCGATGCTACGTTAATGCCCAATGCGAGGGTGCCCCCAAGCATTCCTTCATTACCAATCATTCCCATTTGTAAAGGAGGATGGTCACTTAGCGTTGTTACCAAAGAAATAATACTAGTGGTAGGAAAATAAACATATTGTATAAGCCGATCTTCTTCGCATAAAACCATACCAAACTCTAACTCAACAGGCTCACACTCCTGCAGTAGTTTATTACGCTCTTTATGCGGCAAGGCTTCAATTAGTCGATTAACAGGAACAGTAGTTAACACGTTACACTCCCTATTCAACACGATACGAGCATTCAAAAATGTCATATCTCCATCGTTAACCTAACTAGTTCTCCTATCGAGGTCTGTACGCTTTAATACACAAAGAAGGTTGTTTATAAAATGAGTCATCACCTAATGTAAGCGCATGGTATCGAGCAATTATTAACAACATTTCAAAATTATGGGTTAGGAAAATACGCCTTGGCCTTAACTGTCAGTTTTGAGGATGTATGTACGGCAACGCACTGAATTGCCCGCCCGTGCGTTCATACTTACATCACTACCGGACAACCGGTACTGCCAATAAACAAGGAAAATACTATGACTCACTCTACTTACAATCTGGTAAAAGTAAAAACCAGCCGGGGTTTATCTTTACCGTTAATGCTATTAACTACTGGACTATTCATCATAACTGCATGTGCTTCTTTACCTGCTCCTACTGCAGAACTAAAAGCGGCTGAAATGGCTATCGCTAATGCGGAACAAGCACGGGTGTCAGATTATGCCTCGCCTGAACTTAGCGAAGCGCGTAAAGAGCTTGCGGCTGCTAATAGCGCCGTAGAAAAAGAAGATATGGAATTAGCCAAACGTTTAGCCGAGCAAGCGCGCGTTAACGCTGAATTAGCGACCGCTAAAGCTAGCGCTGCCAAAGCTAAAGCTGTCAATGACGATATGCAAAAAAGCAATGAAACATTGAAACAAGAAATGCAACGTTCAGGAGCAAAACAATGAACTACTCACACAATCTTAAGTATTTAATCGCCCCTGCTTTATTATCTTTAGCATTAGCAGGTTGTAGCTTTAAAACTAAAAAGCCTGAAGGTTCTGAAAACGTACGCAATAAATTGACGGTATTACAAGCAGATCCGCAATTAGCAACTCGTGCGCCCGTGGCTATTAAAGAAGCTGAAGAAGCTGTCAAGCTCGCGGAAAAACCAGAAAGTGATAAAGATAAATCTAAGCATTTGGTCATGATGGCAGATCGCAAAGTTGATATTGCACGCGATCAAGCGCAAACACGTTTGTTAGAAGATCAACGCAAAGGTTTGAGCGATCAAACTCAGAAAATTCGCTTAGAAGCCCGTACTAAAGAAGCGGATCAAGCGCGCGGTGATGCTAAAAAAGCACGTGGCGAAGCAAAGATGGCGAACGAAGATGCAAATATGGCGCGTACGGATGCCAATATGGCTCGTACTGATGCCGAAATCGCCATGATGAACGCCGCTGCTATGCAAGAAGCAAATGTGGCTATGCAAGAAGCAAATGCGGGTTTGCAACAGCAACTCGCTGAGCTTAATGCTAAAACCACGGATCGCGGTTTTGTTGTGACCTTAGGCGATGTGTTATTTGCAACGGGTAAGTCAGATCTGAAAGGTGGCGCTACTAAAAATTTAGATAAGTTAGCTGCTTTTTTGGCTCAATATCCAGATCGCAATGTGACTATCGAAGGTCATACTGATGATTTAGGCAGCGATGCAACTAATCTTGCTTTATCACAACGTCGTGCGGATGCAGTAAAGTCTTATTTAGTTACACACGGTGTAGATGCAGCGCGCTTAACCGCTACTGGTAAAGGTGAAAGCACTCCGATTGCTGGCAATGATTCTGATACGGGACGCCAACAAAATCGCCGCGTTGAAGTCATTATTGCTAATACCGCAGCGCAAAACTCTGGCCAAAAGAAGTAATTAATTAAGATCAGAATAAATTAATGAGCAACACCATGAAGCCCGCCAGTAAGTATTTGGCGGGCTTTATTTATAAAATTTAGGATTATTTTTCAAGTCACAAATAATCAGACTAAGAAAATAAAGAAATGTAACGCCATCCCTCAATTGCAGGTAATTCAGATCATGATTAAAAAAATGACAAAATTATTGCTAAACGTGGTGATTGGTAAAAGCTACATTTCGGCTGTGATATTTTTTCCTCTCAATATAATTAAATTAAGGTGGCCTATCGCACAGCCGCTATCAAAGATTGTTTGTAACATTCGTGCTTTATTATCCATCACCACTTTAAATTATGGAGATTTACCATGCTTGGAGCGCTCGCAATTGTCTTATTGGCTATTTGGTTCACCGGGGTTCTTTTACCCAACTAACCGCCCCATTGTTTTATTTGTAAAAAAGCTCATCAGTGTCCGCTGTATGAGCTTTTTTTTGGCTCATGCTCAGCGCCTTTATGTCGCGGCATTCCCTACCGCTCCGGTGGAAAGTTGCGACCTGCTGCTAATGCTCCCCATTCAGCAACCTCCCCGCGCGTATTTTGAATACTTATCTCGGTTTAGGTCACGCTATACCTTATATATAGACAGGGGTTTTCAATTAAAGCCTGCCATGACGCACCCAAATGCAACAAGCTATTTATAATTGGTATAAAGGCTACAACCCCAACATAGATATTTATCAAGAGGCCAGCCTATGACCCACCACAACACACAGCACGACAGTTTCGTTATTGAACGTCACTATCACACCACGCCTGATGAACTTTTTAATACGTGGGCCAGCGCAGAAGCAAAAGCACGCTGGTTTGCGGGGCCCGAGAGTTGGACCGTGATGAAACGCGAATTTGATTTCCGCGTGGGTGGCCGAGAATATCTCAGCGGCGAATTTAGCGATGGTGTCATCTCTACGTTTAGTTGTTATTATCAAGAAATCATACCTAGTCAACGCATTATTTATAGTTATGATATGCACCTGAACAACAAACGGATTTCAGTTTCACTGGTCACGGTTATTTTTAGCGCAATGAATAATGAGACCCAACTGACTTACACTGAACAAGCGGTGTTTTTAGATCCGCTAGATAATGCGCAGAATCGCAAACGCGGTACTGAAGCGTTATTAAATAATTTGGCTATATTAATCAACACCCAATAATAATTTAAAATTTAGGAGAAACCATGTTTAAAAAACAATCTTTATTTTGCTTATTACTACTGAGTTTTTGTATGCCTTCATTGGCGGCTAATTACACCATTGAACCGAGTCATACTTATCCAAGCTTAGAATTCTCGCACATGGGTTTATCCATTTGGCGCGGCAAATTTAATAAAACCAGCGGCAAAGTAACCTTAGATCGCGCAGCTAAAACGGGTAGCACCGAAATCATTGTTGATATTGCCAGCATCGATTTTGGTATGGATCTGATGAATGAATATGCGCTTAAAACCGAGTGGTTAAATGTCACAAAATTTCCCACGATGACTTATAAAGGCACTATTAAGTTTGATGGCGCTACGCCAATCGCGGTGGATGGTCAGTTAACTTTATTGGGCATAACGAAACCATTAAAGCTTAAAATAAATCAATTTAATTGTTTAACCGATCATCCCTACTACAAAACCGAAGTTTGCGGTGCTGACGCTGAAGGTGATTTAAATCGAGCGGATTTTGGTTTAACGCAATATACAGAAAACAATGCAGGGAAAATTCATCTGCGCATTCAAGTTGAAGCGATTAAAGATAAATAACATACAAATGACTAATCCACACATGCATACAAAGCTCAAGCAATGAGCACCTCTCTAAACATAACGGTGTGCCCCGATTGCGACCTGGTATTACCTAAACATGCATTACAAAATAATCAAGTCGCAATCTGTACACGTTGTGGTGCGGTCGTTTATCAAGAAAAAAAACATTATATTGATAAAACACTGGCTTTTAGTTTAGCGGGATTATTATTTTATATTCCCGCTAATATCTTGCCTATCTTGAGCTTTGGCATGTTGAGTTTTAACAGCACCAATACCATGTGGAATGGCGTAGAACATTTATTCGAAACCGGTTACTGGTGGATGGGTTTTTTAGTATTAATGTGCAGCATAGTCGTGCCTTTGC
Organism: Gammaproteobacteria bacterium; assembly: GCA_013817245.1. Taxonomy (NCBI): domain Bacteria; kingdom Pseudomonadati; phylum Pseudomonadota; class Gammaproteobacteria; species Gammaproteobacteria bacterium. Next base: position 33,882 of record JACDDA010000004.1, on the reverse strand, counting down.
TGGATCTTACTTTATTATTGTTGATTAGTTTTTCTTTAAAGTTTGGCTTTAAAAGAAATAAAGTTCCGATAGTGAGACAAGAAAATACGTTAATTTCAAAAACTCATTTAAAACAACTTTTATTGTGGCAACAAACCATCAAAGACTGGGGCATGCTAGAAGTATACCTGCTCGGCATTGTCGTGGCGTATATTAAAATGCTTACCATGGGCAACATTGTAATTGGCACGGGACTTTATTGTTTTATAGGTATGGTATTGTCGACCTTGTTAGCCCAATCTTCATTTAACACCGAAAGCGGTTTTAATTATTTAGATTCAAATCACCCTGTCAAACAACATTAATAAAAATATAATCATGACAACATTCATAGGCGCCACAGCAAAACTTTCCGGATTAGCGCGTTGCGATGGCTGCAACAAAATTTCATTATTGCCGCGACTGCGTGATGATGAACACGCGTATTGTCCCCGCTGCACATCGGTACTACACACTAGAATCCCGCATAGCATTGCCAAGACGTGGGCGTTATTATTAAGCGCTGCGATTTTATTAGTACCCGCCAACCTCTATCCCGTTATGACGGTTATACATTTAGGTCAGGGCCAACCCGACACTATCGTATCTGGCATCATTCGTCTTGCACAAGCAGGTCTTTATCCAATTGCGGCGGTTGTATTTATCGCTAGCGTTTTAGTGCCTGCTATAAAATTAATAGGTTTAGTCATGTTGTTAGTAGCGATTCAGCGAAAACGCAAAATCAATCATCGTCAAGCGATAGTGATGTACCGCTTTATTCATATTATTGGTCGTTGGTCTATGCTCGATCTTTTTATAATTTCTATTTTAATCACGTTAGTTAACCTCGGCGCCCTTGCTACGATTCATGCTGGCGCAGGCGCAACCGCATTTGCTAGCGTAGTCGTAATAACCGTATTAGCAGCACATAGTTTTGATCAGCGTTTAATCTGGGATTTAGTGGAGAATAAAAATGAATAATCACGTGCAACACAATAATGAAATTACGCCGGACACCGCCGACGTTATTATTAAAGAAAAACACACTCCTTGGTTAATCTGGTTATTGCCCGCTATTACGTTAATGATTGGTGGATGGTTAATCTATAAAAGTTATGTTGATGCCGGCACCGAAATCCTTATTCATTTACCTAATGGCAGAGGCATTGTTGCTAATCAAACAGAAGTAAAATTTGAAGGCGTGCGTTTTGGTTTAGTAAAAGAAGTACAACTTGCGGACAATTTGCGAGGCGTAAATGCTGTTATTGAAATAGACAAACGCGCTGCTGCCGTATTGCAAGAAGATACGGTTTTTTGGGTTGTTGAACCGCAAATTTCTTTATCGCGCATTTCTGGATTGGACACCTTGGTTTCGGGCAGTTACATCACTTTCCAAATTGGTGAAAAACTCGGAAATATGCCAGAAAAAGATATATTAAAACTGAAACCGACCACCCGTGAATATACCGCATTAATAAAACCACCGTCTAAACCTACTTATTTAGGCGGCTTACATTTAGTGGTTACTTCAACCCGCCCTGCTTCCATTACAAGCGGGGCGTCCGTTAATTATCAAAAAGTAAAAGTCGGAGAAATAGAAAAGGTATCATTATCACAAGACGGAAAAACCGTTTATTACGATGTGTATATAGAAGAAAGCTATCGACATTTAATTAACGCTAGAACGCGATTCTGGGATGTCAGCGGCATAACAGTTCAAGGTTCATTAAAAAATGTTGAAATAAAAATGGACTCATTAAATACTTTATTAATTGGCGGGATTGCATTTGGCAATCCATCGAGTAGCGAAGGATTAGCACCTTTAAAAGACAATAATCATAAATTTGTTTTATTTCCTGATAACGATGAAGCGTTTTCAAAAAAACACTTAATCAGCATAGAATTTAAATCTGCCGATGGTTTATCGGCAGGCACGCCCATAAAATATAACGGCTTACAAGTCGGCGAAGTAGAAACGATAGAATTGAAAAAAAACCTGAAGGGAGTGGTAGCCACTGTAAACTTATTTGAGCACGCCAATCATATTGCCCGCTTAGATTCTAAATTTTGGATTATTAAACCACAGCTAGGTTTAACTGGATCACGAAACTTAGATACTTTACTTGAAGGACAATACATTACAGTAGAGCCTGGCAAAGGAAAAACGGCTAATCGCTTTGTAGGATTAGATAGCCCCCCTAATTTAAAATCTAATGTCAGCGGACAAGACTTAAAAATTATCTTGATTGCAAAACAACTGGGCTCGGTTAAACAAGGTGTGAAAATTTATTATCGCAATGTCGCAGTAGGACAAGTAGATGGTTTCGAGCTAGAAAAAGACGGTAGCCAAGTTCGCATTTATGCATCTATCGCCTATAAATACGCGCCGTTAGTTCGTACCAACACGCGTTTTTGGAATGCTAGCGGCATTAACGTAGGATATAAATTATTTAGCGGTTTAGATATAAAAACACAATCTATGGATACTTTATTAGAGGGCGGCATTGCTTTCGCAACACCTAATAATCCAGAGATGGGCGATGCTGTCGTTGCTGAAGCGAGTTTCGGATTAGCAGATGAAATAGATTCGGCATGGGAACAATGGCAACCCAATATTCCTTTGAATACCAATGCCATCAGTAACTAAATAGCGGCGTTGTTAAAAACTGAGTTTATATTTCTTTTTTTAACAACGCTTTTTTCCGCTCTATACCCCAACGATAGCCAGACAAATTACCATCTTGGCGCACGACGCGATGACATGGAATAGCCAAGGCCACCGGATTCGCAGCGCAGGCTAAGGCAACCGCCCGCGCTGCTTTTGGCATATTAATTTGGTTAGCGATATCCGTATAAGTAGCCGTTTTTCCTAATGGGATATTACGCAATGCGCGCCACACTTGTTGCTGAAAAGGTGTACCGCGTAAATCTAGAGCAAACTCCAGATCTGCGACAGGTTTGTCAATCCAATTAGCAATATGACTAATGACATTTTTGAGTTTATTATCATCAGCAATGATGTCTAATTTAGAAAATCGAGTTTGCAAAGCGTCTATTAAGCTCTCGGCATTATCACCCAACGCGATGGCGCAAATACCTTGATTGCTTTGTGCAACCAATATTAAACCCAAAGCACTTTTACCTACTGAAAAATGGATAATTTCTTTTACAGTAGCAGGACGATGAAGATTCGATGACATTCCGTATTCCTTGTAGACTTACTTAAATAATTACATTTAATTCGATTTCTAAATTGTGCTAATGATATCCTCAACGAATAATAACAAATAGCATGTATTTAAGCCTTAAACAAAACACCGACTAAATCCAAACATGATAAATCCAGACGTGATATATCCAGATAAGCAAATTCAAGCACATGCACATGGGAGTCAATATATTGCCGATATTGACGCTGATTGGGCGGCATTAGTACAACAAGTAGGCGTTTACGCACCGCAACTTCACGCTACCCGCGAACCTTATGAATCATTGATTCGCGCGGTGGCGTATCAACAACTTCACGGTAAAGCAGCGGCTACGATTATGGGTCGCTTTTTAAATCTTTATTCAAATGCGGACTTCCCTACTGCAAATGAAATTTTACGAACGGAGTTTGCTACTTTGCGTGCCTGTGGTTTTTCAGCACGTAAAGTCGAGACCATCCAAAATATTGCAAATGCTACAGTGGATGGCATTGTGCCTACTCGAAAAATAGCCGAGCAATTAAGCGATGAAGCATTAATTAAACAATTAATTACTTTAAAAGGCGTAGGACGCTGGACCGTAGAAATGATGCTAATGTTTACCTTGGCGCGTTTAGACATATTGCCCGTGGGTGATTTAGGCGTGCGCCAAGGTTATCGCTTGCTAAAATCATTAAACGTTGCGCCAACTGAAAAAGAAATGCATGCCGCCGGTTTAGTGTGTAGCCCTTACCGAACGATTGCCGCGTGGTATTTATGGCAGATACATTCGCTGCCAAAGCCATAACTAATTAGATTTTTATTTAGCGGATATAATTAAACAAGGACAAACCTTGAATACTCGCGAAACTTTGTTGATTCGCTTGCAAACTGGTTATTTGTAATTGCAAATCAGACACCGCTTTTGCGTAATCTACGTCCTGAATATTCGACAGCGTTTTTTGTAGTTGCAAACTCAAATCTTCATTTTCCGCCAAAGCATCATCTAAAGCATTTAAACGTCCGCCCACCCGCGTGCGCGCTTCTAGTAAATGATTAATGCCCTGCTCTAAATCGGATAGAGAATTTCCTAAGGTTTGTCTATTTTGCGCACGATCAACATCATTGGCTGGTGGTTGTTGCAAAGCGCCTATAATATTTTCCAGCGTTGCAAAAACAGACTGTTCACGCGCGGCCGAAACTAAAAATTGATCGCCGGTATTGGTGCTGCCATTAACGCTAACCGATAAGCCGTCAAAACTAATCGCTGCACCACTCGTATAAGGTTGTGCAGTTAATACCGTAGTGGCGGTATTAATATCTATCACATCAAAAGTATTCGCGGCTGTAAACTGAATACGATAATCATGATGCGTTAGTAAGCTGGCATTCACTACTCCGCCATCCGCAATAGTAGCGACGCCCGTATTAGTAAGCGCGGTATTGATAGAAAAACGCCCGTTGCCATTGCGCATGCCAGCAAATAAACGATCGCCTGCATCGCTACTCGCAATTTGACGATTTTCACTAATTTGTATAAAGCGCTGACCTTGATCGCCATTATAAGCAACGCTAGCGGCGGTTTTTTGAAAGGGCTGAGTATTCGTCGAATAACCGGCGAACAAATAATCGCCATTCGCGTCTACTGTATTTGCTAGATTTAATAATTCATCATAACGCTGTTGGATTTCAGTTCGATACGCGGTATACGTTTGATCCGTTTGTAGCGCTTGGTTATTCGCCGCAACAATCAATTCACGCACGCGTTGCAAAACATTACCCGCTTGTTCCAAAGTATTTTCTTCTAATGAAATGCGCTGGCCCGCAATATTAGCGTTAGCAGCAAACTGCTCTAAGCGGGATACTGATTGATTCAGATCTACCGCGCGTGCAGCACCGGCGGGATCATCGGACGGTGAAATAATACGCTTACCTGACGATATTTGATTTTGCAAATGCGCAACCGCCGCTTGTTGACGTTGCATATTTTTAACAAATTGTTGATACAGTAAAGAACTCGCGACTCGCATAAATTATCTCCCAAACGCTGCCAAAATCGTTTGAAACAAATTATCAGCAACCGAGATAACTTTGGCAGATGCCTCGTAAGCTTGCTGATAACGCACTAAATTCACCGCTTCTTCATCCAAATTAACGCCTGATCGCGCATCACGCGCGGCTTGTGCTTGCGAAACTAAATTATCTTGGGCGGTAGCATTAATTTCAGCTTGACGCGTTAAAGTACCAATTCTTCCCACGGTGCTTGCATAAGCGTTTTGTACTGTACCGCCCGCAATAATATTCGCACTTTGTAAATTGGCGAGCGCCAAGGCGTTGCGATTATCGCCATAACCATTGGTATTCACTTCCAATCTAAATCGATCACCATTTTGTGGAATACCACTAATGGATAAACGATTACCGTTCACATCAATATTTGCACCAGCCGTATAAGCGACGCCCGCAGAAATTGTTGTACTATCGGTGATGTTTAAAATATTAAACGTGGTCGGTGGATCATTAAAAACAATTTCTACAGTGTCACTAAAATCGGCGTTCGTAGCATCTAATGTTTGCACGTAACTAACATTAGCATTACCAATATTGCCGCTAAGCTGGCTAACACGCATCGGTGCAGCCGCAGCAATTTCAGAGGTAGTTAAAATCAGGCGATTTAATTGACTCGCTGCGCCATAGGTAGGTCGCACTAAAAATGTATCGCCAGCGACAGCACCGGCAGTGGCGCTTACCGTAAAACCATCCATGCTTAATGGGCCTGCACCCGTTATCGCATTATTATCCGATAAACGTGTCAACGTGTAATTTGCGCCATCATAACTCAAGCGATAATCCGACGTCGTTAACGCACCGGAATTAGTAATATTCACCGTAGCAGACGCGGTACCTGCATTTAACAAACTAGTAATGGCGGTGCCTGTTGGTGTACTAAAAAAATCTGCACCGGTATTGCCATTTAAATCCACACCTAAACTATGTTGCTGATTAAATTGATCAGCTAACGCGATCGTAATACGGCCCAATTCGTTGCGAGCGGGCGTTAATACTTCACGACGAAAATCTAATAAGCCACCTAACTCACCGCCGGTTAATTGATTATTAATTAACACTGTCCCCGTCGGCGTTTGGTAGCTAATAACATATTCAGCAAAATTATCAGGGTTTTGTTGGTTAACTAATTGACGTGCATCTGTACTAGCAACCAGCGCTTGTCCATTGCCAATAAAAACATTCAACGCGCCAGTATCTTCTTCTAAGGTAGTCACTTTTACTAGTTTCGATAAATCTGTTACTAATTTATCGCGCTGATCGTATAAATCATTGGGTAATAAAGTACCACCGGCTTGGCCTTGCGCAATGATGATGGTTTTATTTAATTCAGCAATATTGTTAGCGATGCGATTAATATCAGTAGTGATCTCTCCCATCCGCGCATTCACTTCTTTTTCTTGTGTATACAATTGCTGATCTAAAAATAGCAAACGATTGCTAAGATTATCACCCTCGCCCAATAAAACTTGTCTTGCAGATGTGGACGTAGGATCCGTTGCGACATCTTGCATGCTATTAAAAAAACGTTGCAAGGTCGGCGCTAAACTACCACCACCATCGGCGAGCAAATTATCAACACGACTAGATAGAGAATGAAAGATATTCAAGCGCGACTGATCCGATAAACCTTGTTGCAATTGTTTATCAATAAATTGATCGCGCACCCGCGTAATAGTGGTGGCATTAACACCGCGTCCCACAAAGCCATTGCCAAAATATTGCGGTAAGCGCGATTGTAGTTCTACTTTTTGCCGCGAATAACCTTCCGTGCTGGCATTCGAAATATTGTGGCTCGTAGTTGTCAGCACGCGCTGAAAAGCGATTAAACCGCTGACACTGGTTTTGAGCATATCGGTCACAGCGTTACCTCAATGATGAAGTTCATGATTAGCGCAGCGCAAACATTGGGCTAGTCGAAAGTGATGCAGATTGCGTATTACTTGCCTCTACTATCGGCTGATAGGTCAGATTCTTGACTTCATTTAATGCGCTTTTTAAGACGCTGCCATTTAAAATGCCCAATAATTTCTGTTGATATTGCGGATCGGTCGCATATCCCGCTTGCGCTAATGCGGCGGTGAATTTTGTAGCGTCCCCTTGGGTTTCCAACGCTGCGCTATAACGAGGATTTTTTTCAATAAAATTTGCAAAATCATTAATCGCAGTGGCTACCGAATCATACGCACGAAAATTATCTTGTTTGCGCTGCATCGCACCCGCTGAAAATTCATGCGTCCATTGCAAGGTTTTCTCACCGTCATAAGCAGTATCTGCTTTTATGCCAAATAAGTTATAACTGCTTTCATTGCCCGTGTTTGCATTGGCCGACATAACATTCGCGCCCCAACCTGTTTCTAAGGCAGCAACCGCAATAATGGCTTCTGGCGAGGTGTTTAATTTAGCCGCAGCAATTGAGGCATGCGGATAAATATCTTTAACGAAACTTTGTGGATTACTCCAAACGGGCTGTTTAGTCTCTGGGCTTTTTGTCGTTGAGTCCGGTAGCGGATTATTATTTTGATTGGTATTCGGACTCACGCTCGGTAAAGCTGTTTTAATTTCAGCATTCGAGGTTTGATCTGGTAATTGTTCGGCAATTATTTTAGCGAATCCTAAAGTGCCTCTCTCGGCTAATACTTTAGCCAGATGTTGATTGAGCATGTCTTGATATAACGATTCGCTATCGCTATGCATAAGTTCACTTTTGGCGACGGTGTCTTGCATACTGTCTAACATTGACTTCAACATTATTTGTTCAAATTGCTGCGCGACTGATTCACGCTGATTTTTCTCAACGTTTTTCCCAGTCAACATTTTTGATGGCGTAGCCTTAGCTGCGCTCTCAGCGCTGCTTAAACCATTTAGCTGTAATTGGCTGCGTGCATCTATCATCACTAAATCACAATCAATTGTGCACGCAAAGCGCCGGCTTCACGTAAGGCTTCAAGAATGGCGACCAGATCTGAAGGCGAAGCGCCGACTTGATTTACCGCGCGCACAATTTCATCTAAGGTCACGCCGGGGTTAAATAAAAACATACGGTCGCCCGCGTCTTCTTCTACTTTTATTTCACTGCGTTTAACGGTTTTGGTTTCGCCATTCGAAAACGGACCCGGCTGACTCACATCAGTACGCTCACTAATCGTTACGACTAAATTACCGTGTGACACTGCCGCAGGTAATACTTTAACGTGCGCACCAATAACAACAGTGCCGGTACGTGAATTCACAATGACCTTGGCTGAGGTTTCGCCGGGTTCTAATGTTAAATTTTCTAGAAACGAAACAAAACCCACTCGTTGTTGCGCTTCAGCGGGCGCTTTAACAATGATGCTGGTAGCATCAATCGCCATTGCCACTTCTGAACCCATCGCTTCATTGATCGCTAAACATAAACGGGTTGCGGTCGTAAAATCGGCGCGATGCAAATTCAGAACTAATTTTGGATCTGACGCGAATGAATTAATAACCGTACGTTCAACGGTTGCACCATTAGGAATGCGGCCACTACTGGGTATATTAACTGTGATGCTAGAACCATCGCTGCCGCTCACACCAAAACCACCGACAATTAAACTGCCTTGCGCCACAGCATACACTTGACCATCTGCACCCCGCAGCGGTGTCATTAATAAAGAACCACCACGCAAACTTTTTGAATTACCAATGGATGAAGCGGTGATATCAATCGTTTGCCCTTGTTTTGCAAACGGCGGCAACTCTGCGTGTATCGCTACGGCTGCTACATTTTTTAATTGGGGCGTTACGCCAGGCGGTAAAGTAATACCGTATTGATTTAACATGCTTTTTAAACTTTGCACCGTAAACGGCGTTTGACTGGTTTGATCACCCGTACCATCTAAACCCACTACTAAACCATAACCGACTAATTGGTTAGGACGCACTCCCGCTACATCGGCTAAATCTTTAATGCGTTCTACTGCTTGTGCCGTAGTGGCTATGCAGAATAATAAAAATATCACGATGCGAATATTTTTCATAAAGGCCACCAGCTGCTATTAAGGAATCGCGTTAAAGGGCCTGGTTTATTACTATTACCAACAATGCCATTGCCGCCATAAGTAATTTCAGCAGCGGCTATTTGCGTCGACAAAATAGTATTGTCAGGAGAAATATCAATCGGGCGCACAATGCCTTTGACGCGTACGACTTCACTACCTTCATTTAGTGTCAGTAATTTTTCGCCTTTCACTAATAAATTACCGTTACCCAGCACTTCAGCAACCGTAACGGTGACGTTGCCACTTAAATTATTACTTTGCGCACTGTTTCCTTGTCCTGAAAAGCTAGAGTCTTGACTTAAGCTAGTGGTAAACAAAGGATTGCCTTTATGCACAGGCACATGTCCTAAAATAGTAGGATTCGCAATACTGACTTCATTGGCGCGCTTCGCGGAAGTTTTTGCAGACTTGCTCGCTTGAGTACTTTCTTCTAACACGACGGTGATTGTGTCACCGACGCGACGTGCTTTAATATCTTCAAATAAATATTGCGCTGTTAATGGACTGTAAATGGTGCCGTTCGGTTTTAATTGATAATCAACTTGTGACGGTTGCGTAGGTGCGTATTCTGGATTACGCAAATCATCCATGCTAGCGCAAGCGCTTAACATAACTATAAAAAATATAATAATTAGACTACGCATCAGTATTATCCTGACTAAAGGTTATTGTTTAAATACTGCAACATATTGTCAGCGGTTTCGATGGCTTTAGAATTAATTTCATAAGCGCGCTGGGTTTCAATCATGCTCACTAATTCTTCAACAATATTAACGTTGGATGTTTCTAAAGAACCTTGCGTTAAAGTACCTAAACCATTTAATCCTGGCGTGCCAGGTTGCGGTGAACCACTCGACGCTGTTTCAGAAAATAAATTTTCACCGCGCGGTTGCAAGCCGGTTGGATTTACAAAATCCACTAATTGCAAAGTGCCAATCTGCGTGGGTGATGCACTACCCGATTGCAACGCGGTGATAGTGCCATCTGCTCCAACACTGACGCTTAAAGAGCCTTGCGGAATTGTAATACCAGGTTGCAATGCATAACCGGTTGAGTTTACTACTTGACCTTGCGAATCAATTTGAAATTCACCATTGCGCGTATAACCGGTGGAACCATCGGGTAATAAAATCTCGAAAAAACCGCGCCCTTGAATAGCCATGTCTAAAGGATTACCGGTCAACGTTAAATTACCTTGAGTATGTAATTTTTCAGTAGCGACAGGCCGCACGCCGGTACCCAGTGAAAGTCCGCTCGGCAATTGTGTGTCTTGTGATGATGCAGAACCTGATTGGCGAATATTTTGATACAGCAAATCTTCAAAAACCGCTCGATCTTTTTTAAATCCAGTGGTATTTACGTTTGCTAAGTTATTAGCAATCACTGTCATTTTAGTTTGCTGCGCATCTAAACCGGTTTTCGCAACCCATAATGCTTGATTCATGTTTTTATCCTCTTATCCGTATTAACTTAATGTCATCCGCGACGCGGATTGTTCATCTAATTTCTCGGTTGTTTCCATTAGCTTCACATTGAGTTCAAACTGGCGCGACAGCGCAATCATATTCACCAAAGCTTCTACGGTATTCACATTACTGGTTTCTAAAGCCCCACTTTGCACTTGTGCAAACGCATCAACCGCGAGTGGCTTGCCATTCACTGCGCGCAAATGACCGTCTGCGGTTTTAACTAATTCCTTCGCGTCGGCGCTGACTAATTTGAGGCGATCTAATATTGCAAGTGTTGATGCGGCTTGGCCTAGCGGTTGTACTGAAATAGAACCATCAGCAGCAATGGCAATATTTTCATAAGGCGGGACTGAAATTGGTCCACCATTACCGATAACGAGTTGTCCTGTGGATGTTTCTAACATGCCGTTAGCATTAACGTTTAATGCACCGGCACGGGTGTATGCTTCTTTACCATCTTTTGCTTGAATAGCAATTAACGCATTACCTTTTGCAGCGACATCTAAACTGCGCCCGGTTTCCATAATGGCGCCCGGTGTCATATCAACGCCTTTACTTTGCAATTCGGTGAGTACGCGTGTTTCCCATCCTGGGCCATACAACGGTAAATCTTTGAAGGTATCGAGGTCTTGGCGAAAACCCGTGGTTTGAGTATTCGCCAAGTTGTTATTATTACTCGTTTGACGCAGCATAATTTGCTGAGCACCGGTCATGGCGGTATATAACATGCGATCCATCGCGCTACCTCGCTATTGCTTTAACATTACTACTAACGAATATTGATAATAGTTTGTGTAATCGTATCGGCAGTACTAATCACTTGCGCATTCGCTTGAAAATTACGTTGCGACGTAATCATGCTAATAAGCTCTTGCGTTAAATCAACATTCGATTCTTCTAATGCACCGGATTCAATGCCACCTAAATCCGCAGATTGCGGCGCGCCTACTAACGGCGAACCTGAAGACACAGTTTCAGTCCAACCGGTGTTACCAATTGGTCGCAGACCTTCAACGTTGGCAAAGTTTGCTAACGCGACTTGACCTAGTGAACGTGATTGACCATTGGTGTAACGCGCAAACAATACACCGCTTTGATCAATATCAATTGCGGTTAGACGACCGGTTGAATAACCGTCTTGACTTAAAGCACTAACACCAAACGGACTACCGAATTGTGTGATCTCACTATAATCCAACGTTAAAGTCATATTCGCTGCACCACCGCCTGGATTAAATGCAGGTGATGTAAGCGTAGTAGCCGGCCCGCCATTGATTTGATTTAAACTGCCATCGGTATTAAAAGTAATAGCGTCGGGGCCATCGACTTGCGCGTTATCAACGAATAAAAATGCTTGCCAATCATTCACCGCATTTTTGCGGTAATACGTCGAGGCAATATGCGAAGAACCTAAAGAATCATAAACCGTTAATGATGTGGAGTGATTGTACGTTGCAGGATCGGGCCCACCCACGCCTACGGTGAATGCACCGGGAATAACACTGCTTGCATTAACATTTAAACGCGCCGCAATATCGGTGGTTGCTTGTGGTGGTTGATCTGCCGTATCAATTTGCAAATCACCTAACGCGCCCGTTAAATTACCCGCGGTATCCGCTAAATAACCGGTTAAATGTTGACCTTGCGCATTGGCAACAAATCCATTTCGATCAACACTGAATGCGCCTGAACGACTATATGAAACCGTGCCGTTATCACTTAATCGAAAAAAACCGCGGCCTGAAATCGACATATCCAGCGCATTGTCAGTAAAACTAATACTGCCTTGACCGAAGTCTTGTTTTATTTTCGTTACTTGCACGCCTTGCCCCGCAGAATTACCGCCGCCGCCTAAATTAGTATTGGCATAAATATCACCAAACTCGGTGCGCGAACGTTTAAAACCTGTGGTATTACTGTTTGCAATATTATTAGCCGTCACTTCCAAATCAGTTGACGCTGCATTCAATCCTGTTAACGCAACATTAAATGGCATAACACTCTTCTCCTTGAAGATGAATCTTAAAAATAAATCTCAAAAAACCCGTAATACATTATTTAAACCTGTGACTTGTCCGTTCGCTAATTGCAATTCCAAACTACCACTACCAAATGCAACACTGTCTACTCTTAAATCTACTAAAGTAGGAACTGCAGTATATGTGCCATTATTTTGTGCAGACGCTTTTAATGTGTAGTTGCCTGCGGCCACGGTATTACCCGCTTGATCGCGACCATCCCACGCAAAGGGGATTTCGCCTGCTGCTTGCAAACCTAACGATGCTTCGCGTATGACTTGTCCGCTTGCATCGACAACTTGTAATTTTAATTCCGAGGTCGAGTACGGTAATGAAACCGCACCGCTAGAAATATTCTGTCCATCAAAATTAATTTTATCGCTAGCAATGCTCACTTGCCGACCTATTAAACCAGCGGCCTGCAAACGTTGATCGGAATCTATAGATTTCGATAAACCTTCAAATGATTGCTGTAATTTTTCTACACCGGAAACGGTACCGAACTGGGCAAGCTGTGCAATAAACTCGCCGTTTTGCATTGGTTCAAACGGATCTTGATTACGCATTTGTGCAATCATTAATTGCAGATAATCATTCACGCCCAAATCATCGGCTTTACGCGTTTTCGTTTCGCCAATACTTTCTTGCTGCTTAATGCCAAGATTGCTTAAAGCATCTGCGCTGATTGCGGTCATGATTTAACTCCTGATTAATATTTTCGCTATGTGTTACTGACCTAATGACAAGGTTCTTAACACCAGTTCTTTAGAAGTATTAAACACTTGAACATTGTTTTGATAATTACGCGACGCACTGATCATGTTGGTCATTTCAGTTACGGGGTCAACATTAGACGCGTACACATAACCCTCTTTATCCGCTAATGGATTTTCAGGTTCGTATTGACGCGCATGCTCTGCTTTGCTTTGCACAATCGCGGTAGTGGCAACACCGCCTTGAACTTGTTCTTCGGTCGCGTTTTCCATGACCGTAGAAAAAATCGGTTGTTTGGATTTGTAAGCGTCAGCCGCCGAGCTTGCAACGGTTTCAGCATTGGCGATATTGCTAGCGATCATATTTAAGCGCAAATTTTCTGCACTCATCCCAGAACCAGAAATATTTAAAATATTAAACAAAGACATGATTAATCTCCCGTCAACGCTTTCAACATGCCGGTAATTTTGCTGTTAAGTAATTGCAAACTGATCTGATAACGCACGGCGTTTTCAGTGAACTGGCTGTGTTCCATATGAGGATCGACCGTGTTACCGTCTAAAGCAGATTGATTAGGCACACGATATAAAGTATTAGCAGAAAACTCATTATCATGGATATGCCCATTGGCTGTACTGAGCATTGTATTACCTAAACTATCATCATTAGCTTTTGCTTCAGAACTTAAAATAGATTTAAAATCGAGGTCGCGTGCTTTGTAGTTAGGTGTTTCGGCATTCGCGATATTCGAAGCCAGTAATTCACTGCGCTGCGAGCGCACTGTCAACGCTTTGGCGTGTATACCGAAATGTTGGTCTAATATATTAGTCATATCAAGCATCCTTGCCGTCAATACTCCTTGGCAATAAAGACTAAAGCAATGCTTATGCCAGCCGCTAATGCTGGCGCATCAGACTATGCAAAACTGTTTTTTATTTTTATTTTTTATTGTTATTTTTATGGCGGCAAAATTTTGCCCGCGCGCTGCGCAATGACAGGCAAACAATCGCCGCCATCCTATTAATCACTCGTACGCATTAAAATCCTTCTGTTGCTGCGCTCACACATCCATCCATAATTATTAGAACTAGGCACAGTACTTGCTGAATCCTAAGCATGAAAATATTACTCCGACAAAAATCTGACAAAACTAATAAGCACGTGCTGCTCGTATACTTATTCATTATGCTGCTCGGCAATCACGCGATCGCGATTGAGGCGCGTGCATTGAATTTACAAAACAGCATTGAACAATTTGTGCGCGCAGAACATGCCGACGCCAAAAGCGTGACTATTAATATGGAGTTGGATCAACGCTTACAGTTAGCTTGCAATACCCCGATTAACTTGCAATGGCCCGCCCAAGCGCGGCGCTTAGGTAAAACATCTTTACAAGTGCGTTGCGACCATAGCGATAAACCTTGGCAACTTTATATACCGCTGGATGTGCAAGTCGTTCGCCCCGTGTTGGTTGCCCGCAGCGCGTTAATGCGCGGCACTACGCTGACCGCAAACGATGTGGAAATCGCCGAACAAAACGTCAGTTATTTGTTACAAGGTTATTGGCAAACGCCGCAAGAAGTGGTCGGCCAACAATTACGCCGCAATCTTCAACAAGGTGAAGTTTTGAGTGGCTCCGCGGTGATTAACCCACCGTTGGTGAAACAAGGCGAAAACGTGATTATTCGCGCCAGTAGTAGCACGTTGGCCGTAAATAGTAGCGGCATTGCCTTAAATACCGCTCGCCTCGGCGAAACCTTACGCGCGCGCAGCCATAGTAGCGCCCGCGTTATACAAGGCGTCGTTATTGCCCGTGGTATAGTCGAGGTTCCTTTATGATCACCCGAACTTGGCAAGCTCTTGCTTGGGCGGGGCTGGGGTTTAAAGTTTTGCGCTTATTGGCCGCTAGGTACAGTGAATTCCCTGTAAAACACGGCAACCTTGGGAATATCAACCGGAGAGAAAGATGAGTAATTCAATTGACAGTGTATCTAGCAATAACCTCGCGGCGAATACTGAAACCGCTGCGAAATTGCGGGAATCTGCTGGGCAAACGGATAAGGATATCGATACTCGCCGCCAAGCTAACTCAGCCATCACAAGTGGCACGAGTGGCAGCGACGAACTAGTGCTGACGGACTCTGCAAAACGTTTGCAGCAGTTAGAGCAAACGCTCGCGCAAATTCCCGTAGTCGACACCGCGAAAGTAGATAGTATTAAACAAGCTTTAGCGGATGGAAGTTATCGTGTCGATGCCGACAAGATTGCAAACAAACTTCTGGATATGGAAAATTTACTGAAATAATCGCTCAGGACGAGCAAAAAAATTACCAGGGAGGATCGGCATGAACAAGGATACGATCAGTTCATTAAACCGCCTGCTGAATGATCTCATCCAGCAGGCGCATCTTTTCGGCAACATCAGTCGTAGCATGGAACGCGCTCTGCGTGAACGCGACACTGAAACATTAGAACGCATCACCCCTGATTTGCATCACGCTACCGAATCATTGGACTTGCTTGATCGCAAACTCAAACAACAATTACAAATTTCTAATAGCGATGCAATCGCCATTAGCGCATTGCTTAAAGCTAACGATGAACAGCTTCACGATCTCTGGCAACAATATTTAAGTGTGTTGCTGCAATGTTTTCAACAAAACCAAAATAACCGCCAAGTCACTCACAGCCAATTACAAAACACCCGCAATGCTTTACAGTTTATATGTCAAGCATTGGGTTTAACCAACGACAATAACAACACCTACGGTCCTCTCAACACTACTGGCAACACTAACAGCAATAATAATCTCAGCCGCCAATTTGATGCGCAAGTTTGATCGTGTTAAATTGATAGGCGCTTAGAAATTTTATAATTTTTAAGCTCTAAAATTTCCGTCTTCCCGCCCCTCGTCTTCCTAGATGAATCAATAAATTGGCAATTAGCGTTGATGAAAATCTTCTTCAGAATTTCGCGTGCGCTGTTAAAATAACGAAAATATCGTAATATGCACAACCTTTGGGCTTCTTCGTAACCTGGACTATCGCATGACATCGCTTAGCAAAATAAAAGGCTCTACCGCCATTCTCATTACCGTCGCGGCACTGGGGTATTTTGTCGATATCTACGATTTAGTTCTGTTTAACATCGTAAAAAAGGCCAGCCTTGAGCAAATTCTCATTGGTCATTCAGCAGAAATTATAAAAAACACCGGGATTTTCTTATTTAACATGCAAATGTTAGGCATGTTAATTGGCGGCATTTTATGGGGTGTATGGGGCGATAAACGCGGCCGAGTCTCAGTGCTATTTGGCTCTATCCTGCTTTATTCTGCGGCTAATATTGCCAATGCATTTGTTACCGACGTCAACACCTATGCGATGCTCAGATTTTTAGCGGGTATTGGATTAGCCGGTGAATTAGGCGCTGGTGTAACACTCGTGTCAGAAGCCATGAGCAAAGAAAAACGCGGTTATGGAACGATGATCATTGTTACTTTTGGCGCTTTGGGCGCAGTGCTGGCGGCATTCGTCGGTGCGCGTGGCACGGCGCTAGGAGAAATACTGCTGGCAACCACCGGAATAGCATTTGCTAATTGGCAAGTTGCCTACTTGGTTGGCGGCACCTTAGGATTAATGTTGCTCGCATTGCGACTCAGCATTTACGAATCAGGTATGTTTCAGTCTTTGCAACATACCGGTGTTAGTAGAGGCAACTTCTTTAAATTATTCAATAATCGCGAACGTTTTTTCAAATACCTCAATTGCATTTTAATCGGCTTGCCTATTTGGTACATGATTGGTGTGCTCATCAGTTTATCGCAAGATGTGTTTAGCATTGAACTAAAAGTAGACGGTGTTGTTGAAAATGGTACCGCTATTATGTGCGCGTATATTGGTTTATCAGTAGGTGATTTACTCAGCGGTTTATTAAGTCAATGGTTCCGCAGCCGCAAGAAAATTGTATTAGCGTATCTCACTGCCACCGTCATCTTAGTATTAGCTTATTTATTTATGCCGCCACACTCTTCGCTCACTTATTTCTATACTTTGTGTTTCTTATTGGGATGTGCGACTGGCTATTGGGCATTGTTTGTAGTCATCGCCTCCGAACAATTTGGTACTAATATTCGTTCCACTGTTACTAACACCGTGCCTAATTTTGTCCGCGGCGCCGTATTACCCATTACTGTGCTGTTTACTTATTTGACCCCCTTTACAGGCAGCATCACTAGCGCGCTCATTGTCGGTATGATTTGTATTGGTCTAGCCTTCATTGCAACACTTAACAGCAAAGAAACCTTTGGCAAAGATCTGAATTACACTGAAATCATGTAAGTTTTATTATTATGGCGATAAAACCATCAGACAAAATTAGCGCGCTGCAATATAAAAAATGCGCGCGCTCCGATATTGCTGAATGACACCTACAAAAACATATAAACAATTTTTTCAAAGCAAACCCGTTTTGCAATTATCAACGTCAAGCGGTTTAAAAAAACCGTCACCCGACTCAACTTTCCTTTCATGCAACCGCTATCAATGCAACAATCTTCAACATTGCGCGTGCGTTAAGCGTCAAAAAAACAGCGTAGAGAGTTTTTCACAGTTCCTTTATAATCATTCACCCTTGAGGGATCACTATGTCACTGCCTCTGCTAGACGCGCACAGCTTGTCTTTTATCGTATACCTGCTAGGTGTATGCGGAATGTGCACTTTTATGCTGGGTCTATCCTTTGTATTAGGTGGTCGTGCCCGCGGCCGCGCTAAAGAAGAAGCCTTTGAATCCGGTGTTGTCTCAGTTGGCGGCGCGCAGATGCGCATCTCTGCCAAATTCTATTTAGTCGCGATGATGTTTGTCATTTTTGACGTTGAAGCGTTGTTTTTATACGCCTGGGCAGTCTCAGTACGCGAAAGCGGCTGGATGGGCTTTATCGAAGTAACTATTTTTATTGCGATTTTACTGGCTGGCTTAATTTACGTATGGCGCCTGGGCGCGTTGGATTGGGCTCCTCAAGCGCGCCGTAACTTAGCCGAACGCGCGCGTCAGCAAGCCGATTCCGATAATTGAGACACTATATATATGGAATACACCCTCACCCGTATTGACCCCACCGCTGCCGAAAACCCCAGCGAGCCTTATCCGCAGGGACAACGCCAAACAGTAGCCGACCCCTCAGAAGAACACATTAATCGCAGTATCTTCATGGGCAAACTGCAAGATGTGTTACACGACTCCGTCAATTGGGGTCGCAAACATTCTTTATGGCCTTACAACTTCGGCCTGTCTTGTTGCTATGTCGAAATGGCCACCGCATTTACACCACCGCATGATATTGCCCGTTTTGGTGCTGAAGTTATCCGCGCATCACCACGCCAAGCTGATTTCATGGTTATCGCGGGTACCTGTTTCATTAAAATGGCGCCCGTCATTCAACGCTTATACGAACAAATGCTCGAACCCAAATGGGTAATTTCGATGGGTGCCTGCGCCAATTCCGGCGGCATGTATGATATTTATTCGGTCGTCCAAGGCGTAGACAAGTTTTTACCTGTCGATGTGTATGTGCCTGGCTGTCCTCCCCGTCCTGAAGCTTTTTTACAAGGCTTAATGCTTTTACAAGATTCTATCGGCAAAGAACGTCGACCGCTTTCATGGGTGGTAGGTGATCAAGGCGTATACCGCGCCAATATGCCCGCGCAACGTGACGTTAAACAAGAAGCACGCATGCAGACTGTCAATCTGCGCACACCCGATAAAATTTAAGCGTTGTTACAAGCGAATAATAAATGACCGAACATTCAACGCTAACTCCTCCTAACGCCGATGCAGAATATGCGCACGATGTAGTGCAAGGTTTGTATACACGTTTTGGTGCAGACAATTTTGTATTTCAATCTACGATCGATCAAATACCCACCTTGTGGGTAGCGCGTAGCCAGCTACTTGAAGTGTTGCGCTTTTTGCGTCAGCTGCCACGTCCGTATGTGATGCTGCTAGATCTTTCCGCAATGGATGAAACATTGCGCACGCGCCGCACAGGATTACCGCCTGCTGATTTCACCGTGTTTTATCATTTGTTGTCGATTGAAAGAAACAGCGATGTGCGCATTAAAGTCGCATTATCAGCAGATGATTTAACGTTACCCACCGTCACCAGCATTTGGCCCAATGCCAATTGGTATGAACGTGAAGTGTGGGATTTATTCGGCATACATTTCGATGGTCATCCTTTACTGCAACGCATTTTATTACCGCGTAACTGGCAAGGTCATCCGCTCCGTAAAAGTTATCCAGCACGCGCCACCGAGTTTGATCCTTTTACACTCACCACTGCGCGTCAAGACGAACAACAAGAAGCCTTACGTTTTAACCCTGAAGAATGGGGAATGAAACGCCATTCTGATAATGCTGATTTCATGTTTTTAAATTTGGGCCCTAATCATCCTTCTGCGCATGGTGCTTTCCGTATTGTTTTACAACTGGATGGCGAAGAAATAGTCGATTGTGTACCTGACATCGGTTATCACCATCGCGGCGCTGAAAAAATGGCCGAGCGCCAAACCTGGCACAGTTACATTCCTTACACCGATCGCATCGATTATCTCGGCGGTGTGATGAATAATTTAGCGTATGTACAAGCCGTAGAAAAATTAGCCGGCATAAAAGTACCTGAGCGCGTAAAAGTAATTCGCGTCATGTTGTCAGAATTTTTTCGCATTACCAGTCACCTACTTTTCTTAGGCACTTATATTGTTGATGTCGGCGGCATGTCACCGATTTTCTACATGTTTACTGATCGACAAAAAGCTTACAACGTTATCGAAGCCATTACCGGTTTTCGTATGCATCCCGCATGGTTCCGCATCGGTGGACTCGCACACGATTTACCTGAAGGTTGGGATAAACTGGTTCGCGAATTTGTAGAATGGATGCCAAAACGTTTACATGAATACGAAAAAGCCGCGATGCTTAATGGTATTTTGCGCGCACGGACTATTGGTGTTGCACAATATAATACCGAGCAAGCATTATCATGGGGCGTCACCGGTCCTGGTTTACGCGCTACCGGATTAGATTATGATTTGCGCAAAGCGCGACCTTATTCTGGTTATGAAAATTTTGAATTCGATGTGCCACTTGCAAACAACGGCGATGCTTATGATCGTGGCATGGTGCGTTTAGAAGAAATGCGTCAGAGCGTGCGCATCATCAAACAATGTTTAGAAAATATGCCAGCGGGTCCGTATAAAGCCGATCATCCATTAACTACACCGCCACCTAAAGAACGAACCTTACAAGATATTGAAACACTGATTACGCATTTCTTAAGTGTTTCGTGGGGACCTATTATGCCTGCCGGTGAATCCAGTCAATTGATTGAAGCCACTAAAGGGATTAACAGTTATTATTTAATCTCCGATCACAGCACGATGAGTTATCGCACACGTATTCGCACGCCAAGTTTCCCGCATTTGCAACAAATCCCATCCGTCATTCGTGGCGGCATGGTTCCCGATCTTATCGCCTATTTGGCAAGTATTGATTTTGTGATGGCCGATGTCGACCGATAACACTACATTTAAATTAAACCGCATTGATCTCGTGCAACAAGATGCATTCGTGCTGTCTGCAACAGAACGTGCGGAGATTGAACACGACATGCAGCATTACGATGACTCGCGCGCCGCGTGCATTGAAGCATTAAAAATTGTGCAAAAGCATCGCGGCTGGGTGCCTGACGGTGCGATCACACCTATTGCAAATATACTGGGCATTTCTGCGGTCGATGTCGAAGGCGTTGCCACTTTTTATAGTTTAATTTTTCGTCGCCCCGTAGGTCGTCATGTTATTAAAATCTGCGATAGCATTTCTTGCATGCTCACCGGCTATGAAGAAGTGCTAACTGCACTGCAACAACAACTCAACATTCAATACGGACAAACCACCGCCGACAACCGCTTTACACTCTTACCCATCTGTTGTTTAGGCGCCTGCGATAAAGGCCCCGTGTTAATGATTAATGATGATACCCACGACAATTTAACGCCCGAAAAAATTGGCTCGTTGTTGGAGCAATACCCATGAGTAATGTTAGCAACACTACGAATGTATCGGTCGAAACACATCCGCTAACGTGGCGTATGCGCGCCGATGGCAGCGCACCCGATTTAAAAACGTATGAACAACAAGAAGGTTATGCAGCGGTTCGCAAAGCTATAAAAAATATGGCGCCTGCTGAAATTACACAAACTGTAAAAGACGCCAATCTTCGTGGTCGCGGTGGCGCAGGATTTTCTACTGGTTTGAAATGGGAATTTGTTCCCATGACTGCGGATGCGCCTAAAGAAAAATATATTGTCTGCAATGCAGATGAAATGGAACCCGGCACTTTTAAAGATCGTTTATTACTCGAACGTTTACCACATCAAATGATAGAAGGCATGCTGCTCGCGGGTTATGCCATACAAGCAAAAAAAGGTTATATTTTTTTACGCGGCGAATATGTACTTGCGGCAGAACGTTTAAATCAAGCCATTGCAGAAGCTAAAGCCGCTGGTTATTTAGGAAAAAATATTCTCGGTGGCGGTTGGGATTTTGAATTATTTGTACACACGGGCGCAGGACGTTATATCTGCGGTGAAGAAACTGCGCTCATCAATGCCTTAGAAGGTCGTCGCGCTAATCCGCGTGCAAAACCACCCTTTCCACAAGTCGCTGGTTTATGGGGCAAACCCACCATTATTAATAATGTAGAAACTTTACAAAACGTTCCGCATATTGTGTTGCATGGCGCTGAATGGTTTACCGGTTTAGCGCAAGGTAAAAGCACCGATGGTGGAACTAAAATTTATGGTGTATCGGGTCGCGCAAAACGTCCAGGATTATGGGAATTACCGATAGGCACTAGCGCGCGCGAAATTCTTGAAGAACACGCGGGCGGCATGCAACAAGGTCGCGCGCTCAAAGCATGGTTACCGGGCGGCGCATCAACTGATTTCTTATTACCAGAACATTTAGATTTAGCAATGGACTTCGACACTATTGCAAAAACCGGCAGTCGTCTTGGTACGGGTCTATTAATTGTTATCGACAAACAACAAAGTATGATTGCGGCTGTGCGTAATCTTGAAGAATTTTTTGCGCGCGAATCTTGCGGCTGGTGCACACCGTGTCGTGATGGTTTACCGTGGACCGCAAAAGTTTTACGCGCACTTGAACGCGGTGAAGGCAAACCTGGCGATATCGAAATGTTAGAACGCACAGCGGTAGCGCTTGGACCTGGCAGAACATTTTGTGCATTAGCGCCCGGCGCAATGGAACCATTACAAAGCGCATTAAAATATTTTCGCGCTGAATTTGAACTCGGCATTAAACGCTAACGAGATTGACAAATAATCATGGCAACTATTCACGTAGACGGCAAGACATACGAAGTTGATGATACAGACAACTTGCTGCAAGCGTGTTTGTCATTAGATCTCGATATTCCCTATTTTTGCTGGCACCCTGCACTCGGCAGCGTCGGCGCTTGTCGTCAATGCGCAGTTAAACAATACGCAAATGCAAATGATAAACGCGGCAAGATTGTCATGTCATGCATGACGCCGGCAAGCAATGGCGCATGGATTTCAATTGACGATGCAGAAGCAAAAGCATTCCGCAAAAATGTAGTTGAATGGTTGATGGTTAATCATCCACACGATTGCCCTGTGTGCGAAGAAGGTGGTAATTGCCACCTACAAGACATGACCGTTATGACCGGTCACAACAAACGTAGTTATCGTTTTGATAAACGTACTCATTTAAATCAAGACCTCGGTCCTTTTATTAATCACGAAATGAATCGTTGTATCGCCTGTTATCGTTGCGTGCGTTATTACCAAGATTATGCCGGCGGAGATGATCTCGGCGTTTTTGGTGCACACGATAATGTTTATTTTGGTCGCGTTGAAAGTGGCCCACTAGAAAACGAATTTTCTGGCAATTTAACAGAAGTATGTCCCACCGGTGTTTTTACCGATAAAACTCACGGTGAACATTACACGCGTAAATGGGATATGCAATTTGCACCCAGCATTTGCCAACAATGTTCTGTGGGGTGCAATACCAGCCCCGGCGAACGTTATGGCGAAGTGCGCCGGATTGAAAATCGTTACAACGGCGCAGTGAATCATTCGTTCTTATGTGATCGCGGCCGCTTTGGTTATGGCTATGTCAATAATAAAGACCGCCCTCGCCAGCCTACTGCCAAACAAAGCAACAACGCCTACAGCATTATCAATACTGATCAAGCATTAGCCATTACTAGCAGCAATTTGCGCGACGCCAAAAACATTATTGGTATTGGTTCACCTCGCGCCAGTCTTGAAGCTAATTTTGCATTGCGCGAATTGGTGGGCGACAAAAACTTTTACACGGGCATGCGCGCGGCAGAATTAACTCAAACTCAACTAATATTGAGTATATTAAAAAACAGTCCCGCACGTACACCTTCATTACGTGATATCGAATCATACGATGCCATCTTGGTGCTCGGAGAAGATGTAACACAAACCGCACCGCGCATTGCATTAGCATTACGCCAAGCAATTGTTTATGGCAAAGCTCAAACACTCGCTGCCGCTCAAAATATTGCTACGTGGCAAGCCGACGCCATTAAAAACATTGCGCAACATGAAAAAAATCCTTTGTTTGTTGCGAGCTTCAGCAGCACTAAACTTGATGATATTGCGACCGCAACTTATCGCGCCGCGCCAGAAGATTTAGCACGATTAGGTTTTGCTATTGCGCATGCACTAGATTCCAAAGCGCCGGCCGTAAAAGACTTAGACGCAAACACTTCGGCACTAGCGCAACAAATTACGCAAGCATTACGTAACGCTAAAAAACCTTTGATCATTTCTGGTACTGGTGCGGGCTCTACCGCAGTGCTGCACGCAGCTGCCAACATCACTACGGCATTACACGCACACAATAAAAATACCGCAATCAGTTTAGTAGTGCCAGAAACAAATAGTCTTGGCGTAGCAATGCTCAACAATCAATCACTTGATGCCGCGCTACACACATTAAATACGGGTAATGTTGACACCGTTATTATTGTTGAAAATGATCTGTATCAGCGCGCTGACACGAGCGTCATCGATAACGCATTACAAAAAATTAAAAATATAATTGTTTTAGATCATCAAATTACACGCACCACCCAACAAGCGAGCATGGTATTACCTACTGCTAGCTTCGCTGAAAGTGACGGCACCTTAATTAATAATGAAATGCGCGCGCAACGTTATTTTCAAGTTTATGATCCCATCTACTACGATCCACAATGTCAAATCAAAGAAAGCTGGCGCTGGTTACATGCACTCCAGTGCGCAACTAAAAATCAAAACATCGACTGGACTCAACTCGATCAAGTAACGCTTGCTTGCGCAACGGCAATTCCCGCTTTAGCACGCATTGTTGAAGCCGCGCCTGATGCAACTTTCCGTGTACAAGGTTTAAAAATTGCGCGCGAACCTAATCGTTACAGCGGTCGCACCGCTATGCGTGCAAATTTATCGGTGCATGAACCACGCGCATCCCAAGATAAAGACAGTGCACTGGCATTCTCGATGGAAGGTTACAGCGGTGCAAAACAATCCGTTGCGCCGCTTATTCCTTTTGCATGGGTACCTGGCTGGAATTCTCCGCAAGCTTGGAATAAATTTCAAGATGAAGTCGGCGGTCATTCACGCGGCGGTGATTCGGGTGTGCGTTTAATAGAACCTAACAACACTACAACGCCCTATCTCGGCACTGCACCAGCCGCTTTTATTACTCGCAAAAATGAATGGCGCGTTTTACCGTTACACCATATTTTTGGCAGCGATGAATTATCCGCACGCACAGCACCGATACAAGCACGCATGCCGACAGCGTATGTCGCAATCTCTGCGCACGATGCGCAGCAACTTCACGTGCTCGACAATACGATTGTTAATATAAAAACCAGCCAATGTACATTGAAGCTCCCCGTTATTATTCACGCGGCTTTAGCGAGCGGCACGATTGGTTTACCTGTTTTACCGAATATGCCCTTGATAATTAATCGTGACGAAACAGAATTGTGGGCGCAGGTTATCGTATGAATTTCAATTGGCTGACACCCGACATCTTAGAAGTTCTAATCGCTGTTGCAAAAGCGCTGCTTATTCTCATCGTAACGGTTACGGGCGCATCACTACTTTCTTTCGTCGAACGTCGTTTATTAGCATTGTGGCAAGATCGCTATGGCCCAAATCGAGTCGGCCCATTTGGTCTACTGCAAATTGTTGCTGATATGATCAAAATGTTTTTTAAAGAAGATTGGACGCCGCCATTTGTTGATAAATTAACATTTTGGTTAGCGCCCATCATTGCAATGAGCGCTTTCCTTATTGCATTTGCTATTGTGCCTATCACGCCTACGTGGGGTGTGGCTGATCTTAGTATCGGTATTTTGTTTTTCTTAATGCTCGCCGGGCTAGCCGTCTATGCCGTGTTATTCGCAGGTTGGTCTAGCAATAGCAAATACGCATTACTGGGTGGTTTACGTTCAGCCGCACAAACGGTTTCTTATGAAGTCTTTATGGGTATTTCACTCATGGGCGTGGTGGCCATCACCGGCTCTTTTAATATGCGTGACATTGTCGATGCGCAACAAGACCTGTGGTTTATCGTGCCACAGTTTTTTGGTTTTATAACCTTTGCGTTAGCGGGCGTCGCGGTGACTCACCGCAGTCCTTTTGATTTACCTGAATCAGAATCAGAATTAGCGGCAGGCTATCACACCGAATATTCCGGCATGAAATGGGGAATGTTTTTTGTCGGTGAATATGTGGGCATCTTATTAGTGTCTGCATTATTAGTGACTTTATTCTTCGGTGGTTGGCACGGGCCATTTTTACCACCCGTCGTTTGGTTTGCACTGAAAATGATATTTTTCATTATGTTATTTATTTTAATACGTGCCGCATTACCGCGTCCTCGTTACGATCAATTGATGAGTGCCAGTTGGAAAATATGTTTACCGCTGACCTTACTTAATCTATTAATCACTGGCGCTGTTATTTTATGGCGTTGTTGCTCATGAACGTAGCGAGCCGGAGTTAACACATGGCTTATTTTTGGAACGCATTAGTTAGTATTACGACAGGTGTAGGCAGTCAACTGCGCAGCATGTGGCTGGTTTTCATGCACACCTTCCGCAAACGCGACACTATTTTATATCCCGAACAAAAAGTAAACGTACCACCGCGTTATCGTGGCCGCATTGTACTTACTCGCGATCCTGACGGTGAAGAACGCTGTGTTGCGTGCAACCTTTGCGCAGTCGCGTGTCCGGTCGGCTGCATTTCATTACAAAAAGCCGAAACCGAGGATGGTCGCTGGTATCCCGAATTTTTCCGCATTAATTTTTCTCGTTGCATTTTTTGCGGTCTCTGCGAAGAAGCGTGTCCTACTACAGCGATTCAACTAACGCCAGATTTTGAAATGGCGGATTACAATCGTCAAAATTTAGTTTATGAAAAAGAACATTTACTCATATCAGGCCCTGGCAAATATCCTGATTACAATTTTTATCGTGTGGCAGGACTCGCAATAGCGGGCAAACAAAAAGGCGACGCACAACACGAAGCAGCGCCCATTGACGTGAAAAACTTACTGCCCTAATTTATAAAGTAATTAATAAGGAAACACCAAAGTGGAAATTGCGTTTTACATAGCCTCTGCCGTTGCATTATTTGCAACCTTAAGTGTTGTTATCAACACCAATCCTGTGCATGCATTACTGTATCTAGTGATTTCACTCATAGCCGTTGCGATGATTTTTTTCGCGCTAGGCGCACCCTTTGCTGGCGCATTAGAAATTATTGTTTATGCAGGCGCCATTATGGTGTTATTTGTATTCGTCGTGATGATGTTAAATTTAGGCCCCGCCGTTATTAAACAAGAACGCGAATGGTTAAAACCGCGCATTTGGTTAGGTCCCACATTTTTATCGCTGATTTTGTTAGGCACCCTACTTTATGTATTTATACAAAACGGTTCGCATCCCGCAGGGGCTATAACCGTCGATGCAAAACAAGTCGGCATCGCGCTATTTGGTCCTTATTTGCTCGCAGTAGAACTCGCTTCACTTTTATTATTAGCGGCACTTGTTACCGCTTGGCACTTAGGTCGCCCTGAAGAGAAAAAATATGTTTAACCTGACTAACACTGTTCCCATGGAGCACGGCTTAGCATTAGCCGCCATGTTATTTGTTATTGGATTTGCCGGCATTCTCGTGCGTCGCAATATTATTTTTATGTTGATGTGTTTAGAAATAATGATGAATGCGGCAGCGCTGGCATTCATAGTCGCAGGCAGTCGCTGGGGGCAGGCAGATGGTC
Organism: Gammaproteobacteria bacterium; assembly: GCA_013817245.1. Lineage (NCBI taxonomy): Bacteria > Pseudomonadati > Pseudomonadota > Gammaproteobacteria > Gammaproteobacteria bacterium. The sequence continues at coordinate 5,966 of JACDDA010000004.1, read as the reverse complement.
AAATCATGTTTATTTTGATTTTAAGTTTAGCCGCATGCGAAGCCACTATTGGTCTTGCTTTAGTCTTACAACTTTATCGTCGCTTCCACACATTGGATATAGACGCAGCCAGTGAGATGCGCGGATGAGCTTACTCTTTTTAACTATTGCGTTTCCTTTATTAGGTTTCTTGCTGCTGGCTTTTTCTCGTGGTCGACTAGCAGAAAATCACGCCGCCATTATTGGTGTTGGTTCAATTGGTTTATCTGCATTAGTCACAGCGTGGGTTGGTTTTGATTTATTGTCACAAAGCCAGCAACAGTTCACTCAGCCATTATGGAACTGGGTACGCATTGATAATTTCACACCACAATTAGCGTTACATTTAGATGGATTGTCACTGACCTTATTGGGCGTAGTAACAGGCGTCGGTTTTTTAATTCATTTGTTTGCATCATGGTATATGCGCGGCGAAGAAGGTTATTCACGTTTTTTTGCGTATATGAATTTATTTATTGCCAGCATGTTAGTGCTCATACTCGCCGACAATTTAATATTCCTTTATTTTGGTTGGGAAGGCGTTGGTTTATGTAGCTATCTGTTGATTGGTTTTTATTATCGCAATGCGGCAAATGGCGCTGCTGCGATGAAAGCCTTTGTCATCACTCGCATAGGTGATGTATTCATGGCAATTGGTTTATTCATGCTGTGGTATCAACTAGGCACCTTAAATATTCAAGAAATTCTCACTCGCGCACCCACTGTTTATAGCCCCGACTCTTTGCTCATCATGTTGACCGCGTTAATGTTATTAGGTGGCGCTATCGGCAAATCCGCACAAGCACCTTTACATACATGGTTAGCCGATGCGATGGCTGGCCCAACACCGGTATCGGCATTAATACATGCCGCAACTATGGTTACGGCGGGCGTTTATTTAATTGCGCGACTACACACGATATTTGAATTATCACCTACCGTTTTATCTCTCATTGGTTATATCGGCGCCATCACCTTATTACTCGCAGGATTCGCCGCATTAGCGCAGCGCGATATCAAACGTATACTTGCTTACTCAACAATGAGTCAAATTGGTTATATGTTTCTGGCGCTGGGTGCTAGCGCATGGGGAGCCGCAATTTTCCATTTAATGACACATGCATTTTTTAAAGCCTTATTATTTTTATCCGCAGGTGCAGTGATTGTCGCCTGTCACCACGAACAAAATATTTTCAAAATGGGTGGCTTACGTAAAAAATTACCACTGGTATACGCCTGCTTCATCGTCGCCGGCGCAGCGCTTGCTGCTTTACCTTTTATTACTGCCGGCTTCTACAGCAAAGATGAAATCTTATGGCAAGCGTTTGCAAATCAACATTTGGATTTATTCATCGCAGGTTTAATCGGCGCGCTGTTAACCTCCATTTACACTTTCCGTTTAATTTTTATCGTATTTCACGGCGAAGCAAAAACCGATGCACACCCCGGTCACGGCATAGCGTATACACTGCCACTTATAACATTATTAGTGTTATCCACTTTTGTCGGCGCATTAATCCATCCACCGCTAGCGGCGGTATTGCCTAGCTTTGACGACAATAATAATCACTTGAAGCACACCATAGAAATCATATCTGCAGCAGTAGCAATCCTCGGTATCGGCATTGCAATTGCACTGTATCTTGGCAATCGTGATTTTATAACTCGCATTGCCAATAGCACTATCGGACGAGGCTTAACGCATGTTTGGTATAACGCGTGGGGATTCGATGCTTTATATGATGCGTTATTGGTGAAACCGTATATTGCTGTCGCACGATTACTGCGCCGCGATATCGCCGATCGCACAATTAATTTAATACCCAAACTCGTTAAACGTAGCAATATGTTATTAAGCGTGACGCAAACCGGTTACCTGCGCTGGTACACCGCGAGTATCGGTATAGGCGCAGTCATCGTTTTAATAACCTTAGTATTTTTAAATTAATTTAAAGCGGATACAGCATCCATATGCTACTGATTTTACTTATCTTAACTCCTTTCATCGGCGGTTTACTGTGCTGGCAAATTGAACGCTTCGGAGAAAATTTTCCGCGCTGGATAGCATTATTGTGCATGACCTCAGTCACAGTGATATCGGTTTTATTATGGCTGCAAGGCGATTACAACCTTGCTGCCATTAGTGGTGCAGCTACTCAAAGTCAGTGGCAACTAGAATATCAAATACCGTGGATCACACGTTTTGGGATCAGCATCCATTTAGGATTAGACGGCCTATCCTTGTTACTCGTCATGTTAACCGGATTCATTGGCGCATTATCGGTTGCTTGCTCGTGGAATGAAGTACAAAAATACGTGGGCTTTTTCCACCTAAATTTATTATGGATTTTAGGCGGCGTCATTGGCGTATTTCTAGCGCTAGATTTATTTCTATTTTTCTTCTTTTGGGAAATGATGTTAGTGCCGATGTATTTCCTCATTGCGCTATGGGGACATAGTGGCTCCGATGGTAAAAGTCGGATCACCGCTGCCACTAAGTTTTTTATCTATACACAAGCCAGTGGTTTATTAATGCTGCTTGCCATTCTCGGTTTAGTATTTGCGCATTATCAAAGCACCAACATTCTTAGTTTTGATTACGATGTTTTACGACACGCCGTATTGTCGCCTGCTCTAGAATTCGTATTGATGCTAGGTTTTTTCATTGCATTTGCCGTAAAACTCCCGGTCGTGCCTTTGCATTCATGGTTACCCGATGCGCACGCACAAGCACCTACTGCGGGCAGCGTGGATCTTGCCGGTTTATTATTAAAAACCGCAGCGTATGGTTTGTTGCGCTTTGTACTACCCATCTTTCCTCATGCCTCACAAGAATTTGCACCCATTGCGATGACATTAGGTGCCATTGGAATTATTTACGGCGCGGTTTTAGCGTTTGCTCAAACCGACATCAAACGCTTGATTGCTTACACCAGCATTTCGCATATGGGCTTTGTGTTGATTGCTATTTACGCAGGTACTTTAATAGCGTTACAAGGCGCTGTGGTGCAAATGGTAGCGCATGGTATCTCAGCTGCTGCCTTATTTATTTTATGCGGCCAAGTGTATGAACGTTTACACACTCGTAATTTAAATGAAATGGGTGGTTTGTGGTCGCGCTTACCTTTGTTACCCGCTTTCGCATTATTTTTTAGTGCAGCATCATTAGGTTTACCTGGCACCGGTAACTTCGTTGGCGAGTTTTTAATTTTACTCGGCGCGTATGACGCAGCGCCGATTATCGTCATCATTGCTGCCAGCGGTTTAGTATTAGCTTCTATTTATTCGCTCACCTTGATGCAACGTGCATTTTATGGACCCGCTAAAACCGATGAACCTATACGCGGCCCTTCGTTACGCGAATTCCTCATGTCGTTTGCATTAGTGCTGTTATTGCTTTACATCGGCTTGTATCCACAACCGTTACTAGACACCTCAGCCAGTGTTATGCAAAGCATCCAACAAGCTTACTTACCGGTCTCAATTGAGTAACGCAATATGATATTTACCCGTTTAGATTTAATCGCACTCCTACCCTTCATTGCTATCTGCTGCACGATTGTTGGGGTAATGTTAGCGATTGCATTTCGTCGCAATCATTTTTGGAATGCGACCTTCACCGTCATCGGTTTAAATATCACTTTATTGTGTGTGGCTTATGCCGCGTGGCAAGGACCTCACGATGTCACTGGTTTGTTGCGAGTTGATGCCAGCGCCTGTTTTTATATGGCGCTTATTTTAATTTCAACACTTGCATGCGCAACACTTGCGCACGCCTATTTAGAAAAATACCAAGGCAACCGTGAAGAATTTTATTTGTTGCTGTTAATGTCAGCAGCCGGTGGCTTAGTACTCGTATCCAGCAATCACTTAGCAAGTTTGTTTTTAGGCTTAGAAATTTTATCAGTGCCACTTTACGGTCTCGTCGCTTACACCTTTCGCGAAAAACGCACACTGGAAGCGGGACTAAAATATCTAGTGCTATCGGCCGCTGCCTCTGCTTTCTTATTATTTGGCATGGCATTATTGTATGCACACACGGGCAGTCTCGCTTTCGCAGATATCGCTGCTGACTTAAGCATGCCACTCATGGAAGCCTATCATTACAATCCACTACTATTAGCTGGCGTTGCCATGATACTCGTCGCGATTGCATTCAAACTATCCCTCGTGCCATTCCATTTATGGACACCCGATGTTTATCAAGGCGCACCTGCACCTGTCGGCGCTTATCTTGCCACTAGCAGTAAAGTTGCAGTATTCGCTGTGTTGTTACGCTTATCACAAGAAACGCCCTTATTGCACGACGGTTTGCTGACTACTTTATTCACAGCATTAGCGATTGCTTCGATACTCGTAGGCAATTTATTAGCGTTAATGCAAAACAACATCAAACGCTTGTTAGGGTATTCATCTATTGCACATTTTGGATATTTACTGATCCCACTGGTCGCCGTTCCCGCACACACACTCGCAACCGAAGCCATCGCCGTTTATTTACTGGCGTATGTACTCACAACGTTAGGTGCATTTGGCGTGATTGCATTAATGTCCAGCCCGTATCAAGGACATGACGCAGATACGCTATATGCTTATCGCGGCTTATTCTGGAAAAATCCTTATCTCACCGCTGCACTCACCGTCATGCTGTTATCACTCGCCGGCATTCCGTTAACCGCAGGCTTTATCGGAAAATTTTATATCGCAGCCGTCGGCGTACAAGCACAACTGTGGTGGTTGCTTGGCGCTTTAGTGATGGGCAGCGCCATTGGTGTCTACTACTACCTACGCGTCATCGTGACACTATATTTGTCTGAACCCGGTATGCGTCAACAAGACGCACCCGCTGATTGGGGCCAACTCGCAGGCGGTGTGATGGTGATCATCGCCGCAACATTAGTATTATTAATGGGTATCTATCCACAACCGGCATTAGATTGGGTAATGAAAATAAGCTCCGGTATATAGAGCTCATTACAATTGCATTCTTAAAATGATTATTTTATTTAGGTTTCGATAGCTCAAAAAATTTAAAGCTAATTAATAACACCGCGTGAGACAGAAAGTTTTTTACATTATCATGTTTGAAAATTTATTTCTTTAAGACCCTGCGCCTACGCACTACCAAAATACGATTCATCGAATTTTAGTATTTTCATCGCTTATAAGTTAATGTTTTTCATGGGTATCGCACGAGGCAATTCGCAGAAGAACCCCTTTCGAAGTACTCGTTAAAGCAGGGCAAGATCAGAAACTAGATCGACCGGTTGTTGCCAGAAGCAAAGGCGGCGACCGTAAATCCACAGACTTTCAAAGGAAGGTTAAATGAAAACACCAATATCAAACAAGTCTGTCCCCATTGATCAAGAAATAATTATAAAATCAACAAAAAAATTGTGGCAGAAATGGTCAATAGCATTCAGGATAATGCCTGTAATTATTTTAGTAACTATATTGAAGTTTCTTTCTCATAAATTTGGATTAGAGGTCATGGAATTAAATGCCCTTTTCACAAGTTTAGTCGCTAGTACCATATTCCTGATAGGATTTCTTATTTCTGGAGTACTATCCGATTATAAAGAAAGTGAAAAAATACCAAGTGAGCTTTCAGCATCTATGAAAACATTGTTTGACGATACATACACTATCTATAAAAGCAAAAACTCTGATGCAGCCCATCAATTTATTGAATATCAAAAATCATTTATTAATTCTTTGATAGATTGGCTCTATAAAAAGGAAAGAACACAATCAATATTAAATAAAATCAGCATGATGAATGATTATTTTGTTGAATTTGACAAAGAAGGTGTTCAAGCTAATTATATTATTAAATTGAAGTTTCAATAGGGTCGGACTCGATTGATATTGGTTTTTCATTTGAGCTTCCGTTGAAAATCTGCCGATTTACGATCCCCGCCTTTGCTTCTCGCAACAACCGGTCGATC